>JAIWOA010000145.1 GCA_020217115.1 Calditerrivibrio sp.
AAGGGGAATGCAGGTGAAGTAAAAGATTTCTCTATAAATAACATTCATGGAACGAGTAAAACTGCAAATCCTATTGGCGAGATAGCTCAGACAGATAGTACAGCAGTTGTTGGGAGAGGGTTGTTACTCAAAGGTGAAGGGTATAATGCTCCACCAAATAATCAATGGTATGAGGCAGATTCATATATTGAATTTCCAGATAATAATCTTTTATCAGCAATAGGGAAAGATGGAATGACTATCACAGGTTGGTTTCAGGTTGATTCTTTAAACAATCAAGAGATGACAATTCTGCATAAGGGTCAGGGTAATAATACTCAAGAGTATAGAGTATTTGTTAGTAGTAATAAGATACTTAAAGCTTATGTATATGATCAATGGGGTGGACAATTTGAAGTAAGTGCCACAAAAGAACTTGTAGCTGGTGCCTGGTATTTTTTTTCATTGGTGGCATATAAAAATGGCAATAAGATGGTTCTTAAAATATACACAATTAAAGCAGGTTCAAATGAAACCGACTCTGGAGTTTCAATTAAGGCTAACTTTGTATATACTCTGCCATCTAATACCGTCGGAAATTTATATGTAGGAGCTACAAATTGGGGTAGCGGAAGCATTACAAATTTTTTCAAAGGTAGAGTTGATGAGCTTAATCTTTTTTATGGACCATTGTCAGTTACTGATATTGTAAAAATAAGGAATAATGAGGTAATCGGAAAAAATTGGGATGGAACAAATAGAGATTTGATTGTATGCCCTTTAGCTGAATATAGATTTGAAATGTGTGATTTATCCAATACTGCTAAAGCTATAGATGAGACAGGAAATTACAATGCTAAGGTTGTACAGGGGGCACATGTTGATATCGGTTCCAATTATGGAAACAATTTTAGTTGTAATATTTTAAATCTAAGAAATGCAGGATCGGATTACGACAGACATATTGAAATCACAGCCAACCCGATACCTCTTTCAGGGGATTGGACGTTGATGACCTGGATAAATTTCCCCATTAATTTTGATAAACATATTAAATTTGGTTCTTATAGATATGCTGTAATTGCTGGTGGAACTCAAGATCTTGGTGGTTTTAGATTACATGATAATGGTAACATGCAGTGGTATGCAAGTAGTTCAGCTTTATATTTCAACACCTTTCCGAATAACCTTGTTGGCTGGCATCACATAGCATTGGTTGGACAGGGGAGTAAGACAAAAATGTATCTGGATGGACAATATTTAAATGAGGTTAATTATAAACAAACTGGCTATTTTAACAGGATATTATCAACAAATGACAGAGGCTATGTTGACACTAATAGAAGGCAAAATATAGATGCTGAGGTTGATGAATTTAAGTTTTTTTCTTCTCCTTTGACTGGGCAAAATATACTATCGATTTACAATAATGAGAAAGCTGGTAAGTTATGGGATGGATCTATCCGTTCTTGTTTACCATGCGGTGGTTTATCTCTATATTTAATAGAACATGATGGGGTAGGGCTTACCTGTCAACCAGAAAATATAACTATCAAAGCCTGTGTTGATGTTAATTGTAACCAATTATCAACAACATCTACCAGCGTTACATTAAATAAAAATAATATAAATATAGGAAATTACAGTTTTATAGGTTCAACTTCTGGGTCAGTTTCCCAACAAATACCTTCTACGGTAAGACTTTCCCTTACAAATTTAAATCCCAATTCTATTTACGGTTTTAAATGCAACAATCTTTCTGATAGCATTGCATCTGATAATCAGAGTCAATGTGATATCACTTTTTATGATTCAGGATTTGTCTTTGATATTATAAATGATTATGCATGTAAAGAACAAACTGTAAATATTTATGCTGTTAGAAAAGATGATTTTTCATATAGATGTGTACCTGCCTTTCAAAATAAAACATTACCAGTAGATTTTACTTTTAACTATGTTAACCCATCTGCAAATACTTCAGGTACAAAGCCCAAAATTAATAACAATGATCTAAATGCAACTGTAAATTTAAGTTTTGATAATAATGGTCAGTCAAGTTTTAGTTTCAAGTACCCTGATGCTGGGCAGATATCTATAACTGCTACTTACGACAATACTACTTCTAATACAAAATCTGTGGGTTCTGATACTTCTGTTTTCAGGCCTTATGGTTTTTATGTTTATACTACTTCTCCAGAATGGCAAGCTGATTCTGGAGCGAATAGTTCCCAATTTAAGAAAGCTGGGGAAGTTTTTAATCTATCTGCAAGAGCTGTTTGCTGGGAAAGTAACGTCGATCCTGATCTTTCTGATAACTTAATTACTCAAAACTATGATAACAGAACAGTTCAAATTTCTCATCAGCTAATTGAGCCTATTGGTGGAGATAATGGTTTAATGGGAGTTAATTCTATCATATTTAACAATGGAGTTGCATCAATTGATAATCAGACCTTTAGCGAAGTAGGTATAATAAGATTTACCTTACAAGATAATTATTATTTGGGAACTTCCGATAATATCTCTGGAACTTCAGCAAATATTGGGAGATTTTACCCAGCCTATTTTGGAAACCCTATAAAGGGGAGTGTGGTAAATGCGATAAATAACTTTACCTACTTTGGTCAGGATAATGTAACGATAAATAGTTTTAAATTTTCAGCTTTGAATCTTCAGGGTAATCTAACAAAGAATTATAGGGACAATTACATAAAAATTAATTCCGAGAATGAGAATAGTTACTATTTTTCTAATAGTGAAGGTTTGCCCTTTACCGCTACTATAAACTCTTCATTATGGACAAATGGTACTTTGGAGGCTTCTGCTAAATTTATTTTTACCAGGAACGCTCCTATTAACCCTAAATTTCCTATTGTTATGATCAAACCTACTGACTCTGATGGAGTTACATCTCCTGATAATATGTCAATTAATGATAATAATAGCATTGAGCTAAGGTATGGATTGTTTGATATAAAGGATAACTATGGTACTGTTAATCTTCCTCTAACATTAAATGGATACCTGTTATATCTTGATAATAGGAGTAAGTGGTCTTTGAATATTGATGATAATGTTACAAATATTTCATCTCTAAATATAGTGTTATCAGAATATAGCGGCAATCTTTCATCAGGTGAAACATCTATACTTGAAGTTAAAAGATTAATCAATGGTGAATATAGAATAATTCTATCCCCTCCAGGTTTGAGTAATGATGGTTCAGTAAAATTAAAACTATCTGGATTTAATTTTTTATATGATGATATAGACACACCAGGTATTGCTACATTTGGAATATATAATCAAAAAAATAAGAGACTGTACTGGAAAGAGGTACCTTCAAAATAATGAAGATAAACGAAAAATCTTTTACACTGATAGAACTTGTGATTATTATATTGCTTGTTGGGATATTAGCAGTTGCTGTAGGTCCTAAGATGAGTATCAATAGTTTTAAAAGTGAATCAGAGCTAAACAGTTTGATAGCCAACATAAGATACGCTCAACACAAATCTATAGTATCTGGTGGTAGTTGGAAGCTGGAAATTAATTCAAATTCCTATACAGTTAAAGATGATACAGGTAATAATGCAAATCTACCCGGAGGGGAAAATCCTGTCAATATAAGCTATAATATTACTTCAAACTATGCGGAGTTTTATTTTGATTATCTTGGGAGGCCAGATAGTGACAATGATAGTAAAAATAATAATCTTATTAATCAGAATATTATTATAAGTTTTGATTCCTATTCTATAAAAATAAATCCTGTCGGTGGTATAGAGTGAGGAGAGCTTTCACACTTATAGAGGTGGTCATTTTTATTGTGGTATTTTCTGTTGGGGTAATGGGGTTAATGTCTCTTTTTTATAATACATTTGCAAAAATTTACGACCCAACTGCGAGATTAAAGGGTATTCAGGTTGCACAGGGTTTTATGGAAGAGATTTATGGCAAATACTGGGACAACGATACCTATTTTTCTGACAATGGCAGTATAGAGCTCTCCTTGGCCAACATAGGGAGAGAGGAGTCAACGGATGATATTGCACAATTTGATGATCTGGATGATTTTGTAAAATGTAGCTCAGGGGTGGATTGTCCATGTTCAGTTACCGAGTATGATAGTGCTGACGTAGGTCTTACTCCGGGATATAAAATTAAGGTTAAGGTTTCCTATGCAGATACTGATGCCAGCGGAGATATTGTGGAAGAGTGTATTAACAGGAAAGATCTCAAAATGGTAACCGTTACTGTACGGCATGCTAAAGACTATAATGGCGAAACCTATGAACTAAAATATGTAAAGGGTAATTTCTGATGTTAAAGCGTTCCTTTACATTAATTGAAATGGTAATTGTAATTGTTTTGCTTGGTGTGGTAAGTAGCATAGGTATCGGGCTTCTTGTAGTAGTTTTCAATGGTTATATAGACAGCAAAAATCTATTTTATCTTTTTTATGAAGCTAAATTTGGAGTTGAGAGAATAGACAGAGAGCTCAGGGAATCGATACCAAATTCTGTATATGTTTCTACTGACAATTTATCTGTAACATTTGTTAAATTTTCTGGTGGTAGCTTTTATAAAAAAATGTCAGGGGATAAAATTATTGTAGGTGAGGACAATGTAACTATTTTTGTGGGTGACAATCTTTCAATTTATAATGACAATGTTGATAGCATATACAACTCTTCAAGCTGTGTTAATACTGATAATAGTTCGAGGGTATACAGAATAGTTGAAAAAAATTCTGACAATTATACATTGTGTAAAAATATTATTATTGATTCTCCGATTATGAAATTTTATATTATTGACGAAGTTGTTACATTTAAAAAGGAAAATAATAACCTGCTTAGATGTTCTTCAAAGAATTTTACCCAGAAACCTGCTACAGAAAATTGTTATCTTTTCATAAAGAATCTCGCTGATATTAGTTTCAAGTATCAGCAACAAAGTTTATTCATTAATGACCAAATTATTGACATTTATTTAGAAATGAGTAAGAATAATGTTAAATTACCTTACAAGCACAAGGTTCATGTAAGGAATACACCTTAACAGGGAGTTTATTATTAAAGTTTTTTTGTTGGATCTTAAAATGTATAAAAGAGGATCGATACTCATTTATGCTGTTTTTTTGTTGTTAGTTTTTTCTTTCATTGGAGTAAGTCTTGTCAATATGCTTTCTGGGGAAAATATAAGCTCTGTTGAGGAATTAAACTCATCTAAAGCATTTTTTCTTGCAGAAAGTGGTATAGAGATCGCAATGGTTAAAAATCTGTCTGATGGGAATTACAACTATAATCTTGATAAAGGTAAGATAATACTGTCTGTTAGAAAAATAACCGATGACAATGAAAGTTACCCACCATCATCGATAATTTATATCTCATCTTTGGGAGAGTATGGTGGTGCAAAAAGAAAACTTGAAACAAAGTATAGGACTTACTATTGATGTACAATAAATTCTTTGGATTTCAAGAAGAACCCTTTAAACTATCTCCTGATCCTGAGTATTTTTATCTATCCTCCTCCCATGAAAATGCTATAGAACTTATGAAGTATGGAATTGAAAGTAGAAAAGGTTTTATAACCCTTGTGGGGGAAGTTGGTACTGGGAAGTCTACACTTATCAGATATCTACTAAGAGACCTTTCAAATATGCCAACATCTCTTATAATAAATCCATTTTTATCTCCAGATGAATTGCTTTACAGCATAGCTAAAGATTTTGGGATAAAAACAGATCTTTGTATAAATAAAGGGGATGTTTATTCTGAACTTACTCATTTTCTGATAAACAATTATAAAAATGGGAAAAATGCTGCAATAATAATAGATGAAGCTCAGAATCTGACCTTTGAGTCCTTTGAGGTTGTCAGACAGATCTCTAATATAGAGTTAGAAAATGAAAAATTGGTACAAATTGTACTTGCTGGCCAGACAGAGCTGGAAAATTGTCTGTTGAAGCAGGAGTTGAGGCAGTTAAATCAGAGAGTTTCCATAAGGATCAAGCTTTCTAATTTTGATTTTAATGATACTGAAAACTATATAATACACAGGATCAATGTGGCAGCAAAGATAAGAAAGTATATTTTTAATGCATCTGCAATAAAGGAGATCCATCGACTTACTAAAGGGAATCCAAGGGAAATAAATCAATTGTGCGATAAGTCTCTTCTTATAGCTTACAGCCAAAACCTGAAGAAGATAGATCCCTCCATTGTTAGGAGAGCTGCTAAGGAATATTATATTTCAGAAAATAATAAACCCAAAAGAAAATTCTTTATGTTTTCATTTATAACGGCAGGTATATTTGTTGTTTTATATCTTTTCTGGTCTTTGTATGGTCAAAAGGTACAGGATGCCTATGCTAATCATAACAATATCTCAAAGAATGACAATGTATCGTCAGAAAAAGGGGATATGCTTGTAAAAAGTGACAATAATTCTAATATAATTCAAAATAATACAGTGGAAGCTGATAATAGTTCAAAAGTGAAGGATATCTGTATTAAGATTAATAAAAATATAAATTTTAGAAAGATCCCATCCTTCAATGGTGATATATTAAAGGTATTGAATGTAAATGAAAAATATAATATAATTGACGAGGATATTGCTTCTGATTGGTTGAAAATAAGAGTTGGTGAAGATGTAGGGTATGTTTTTAATGAT
>JAIWOA010000146.1 GCA_020217115.1 Calditerrivibrio sp.
TGCCTCATCATCCTCATATATTGGTATAGCTTTATATCTCTTTAGAAAATCTAATGAAAATCTGTTTATTAAATCGATATCCATCTGATCAAATGTTAGATTAACATAGGGTAAACCTGATTGTTGGCTAACAACATACTCAAGCTGTGGGCGAGTTATTTTCCCAAGCTCAATCAAAGCCTCACCCAACCTGAGCCCAGTCTTTTTCTGATACTCAAGCCCTTCAGCTATATCACTTTCTTTGATAAATTTCATTTCCATCAAATAATTTCCAATATTCTTTTTACTCATCATAGTCCTCTTCTATATTGATCTTGAGTATATTTTCCAGATTATCATAAAATTCATTGAAAAAACCCTGATTATCAAGATAAAGAAAATGTTTTTTCACACTTGCAATCTTTACATCATAAAATTTTTCAATAACGTAACTAATTTCCCACTCCTCTAAAAAAAGATGTATGATAAAATAATCGCAAATCGCAGCAATCATATTATATGTAGCAGAAAACTTATTTCTATTTAGCTTATGCAAAAGTTCTATTGATAGAGCAATCTCATATTCATTATAATTTCTTATGGAAAGTCCTTCTGTAATAAGTCTAAGAGATTTTGAATATATATCAGTTTTAAATTCAAACTTATCGAGATTACCAAAATAATATTTTTTTAGATTTTCTTTGTAATAATTTTCTATGTGTAAAGCATATTCATACTCATCCTGAAGGGAATTACTCCCCTTAAATCCATTCAAACCACACAGAATAACATCTCTGGCAAGATCAAATTTCTTCTTCAGTAAAAAATAGTATGATACCTTTATATAATCGTTTACATTTAAACAATTTGCTGAATGTAACTCTTTGAAAATAGCATACCCATTTTCAGCATTATCGATACCTATAAGGTAGAGGAGATAAAAAAATCTTCCCCTTGTAAATAATTCTTCCCTGTTCATTATTTTTGTTATATAGGGGAATGCCTCAAGATCCCTCCCCATATCTAAAAGAGTCTCAGCCATATACAATACTGCATCAATATCTTCAGGTGAATCTTTAATATATTCAGTGAAATATTCTAAAGATTTCAGTCTATCACCTTTTAAAAAATTATATTTACCCAATAGTTTGTTAAACTTTTTCAATAAGTGAATCTTATCTCCATACCGCGAAAATATATTGGTTATCCCCTCGTCAGCTTTTTCAAGATCACCTTCATCAAGCAATTTTTCAATATCTCTACATATCTTATCAATAAAATCGATACTATTCACTGTAACTGTTCCTGATGTTTTTCATATAATTCCCTAACTGAAGAAAAATTTTCAGAAACCTGCATTATCATTTTGGTAAAGACTTCAGCTGTGGCCATTGCATCACCCAATGCTGTATGACGACCATTACACTTTACTTTATATAGATCAAGTAAAAAATCTAAACCGACATGATCATTTTTCCTCGCAATGAGCTTTGTGTAAACAAACATTGTATCTATATATTTCTGTTTTATAGTACAGTTAAAAGTTTCGTTGAGCTCTTTACAGATCATATCCATATCGAATTTTATATGGTGTCCAACTATGACAGATCTCCTTATGAACTTTAGAAATTCTGGCAAAACTTCAATAATATATGGCTTATCCTTCACCATATCATCAGTTATTCCATGCCATTTTATAGATTCCCTGTCAATTTCCATACCTGGATTTATAAAAACATTGTAGTAATCTATTATTTTGAAATTTTTTATCTTCACTGCCGCCAGATTTATTATTTTGGCTGTAGCAATATCAAGACCGGTAGTCTCAGTATCAATTACACAAAATTCGGTTTCAAATAATGTCCTACCCATAAGATTTGCCTTATTGTAGTCTGAGCAGACTTTTAAAACATAGTTGACTACAGGATCTTTTCCTGAAAAAAACATCTTCTTTTTAAAAAGCTTTTCAAACATACGAACCCCCATCTATAACTAAATTAAAATAAGAAAGTAATCAAGGGGTATTTTTATATGGAAGTTTGAGCTTTCTACCTTTACAAATAAATGCACTATGATTGTAAATCCACATCTCAGGTCTCACAGACATCCCCTCCACTTTCCATGGTCTTTTTATCAGCTCAAAGGTATCAATATCTGTAAAAAGATCGGTTTCCCTCAATGAATCGATAAAGGATTTTACCTGTAAAACAGTAGGTATATAAGCTACAACAATACCCCCAGCCACAAGACCTTTTTCAAGATATTTGACAACATGCCAGGGCTCTGGAAGATCAAGGAATACCCTATCATAAACACCTTCAAATCCATTATAAATATCTCCAAGTCTTATTTCATGGTTGTCTATATCAGGCAGATAATCTTTGATAAATTTCTCAGACTGCTTAGCAAAATCTTCCCTTATTTCGTATGTCACAAGCTTACCTTTTCCCGACAGAGCTCTTAACAGAGCTATTGAAAATGCCCCCTGACCTATCCCCGACTCCAGAATATTCAAGCCTGGGTAAACATCCCCCTCCATAAGCATTGCTGCAGTATCTTTTGGGTAGATAATCTGGGCATTTCTCTTTAAATGCATAACATAATCGATATAGGTGGGTCTTAAAACAGTATATTTTGCAAATTTGCTACTTTGGACAATACCACCATCGCCAACTTCAACTATTTTGTCATGCTCTATGAAACCGTAGTTTGTAGAAAATTTTGCCCCCTCTTTTAAAAGTAGCGTGTGTTTATTTTTTTTGTGGTCAGTAAGGATGACCTTTTCACCATAGTTAAGTTTTGACATCTGATCCCCTATATTTTTTATACTGATTAAAGAATCATTTAAAAATTTTGTCAATCCAAAATAGATATATACCTGAAACAATAATAGATTTTCAAAAATATTCTATTTAAAATAATTATCTATAAATTCATGATCGTAAATACCAAGATATTCCCTCTGTCTTTTGTAATCATCGATATACTTCTCCTTCAACCCCTTTAATCGCTCTATTTCACTCTCAGTTTTGCTAATCTTTTTTTCTAATCTTTCAATTAAAGTAGCATACCTCCGTTTTTTTAAAAAACCTAAGTTAAATTTGACCTCATTTCTGAGGCGAAAAACTATTTTTTTCTCCCTTTCAAGGTAAGAGATTTTAGAATTCATCATCTCTATTGCAAATTCTATTTTTTTGCCGTATTCAGAGAGAGTTTGTGCTTTAAGCTGACTAATCTCTGCATTAAGTCCGTCGAGGTCAAACATAGGGAGTATTTATAATTTATATGGAACACAATCAAGAGTTTTTTTTAAAAATTTATAATTTGATGGATGAAAGATATGGCGAGCAGAATTGGTGGCCTGCAGACACAGCTTTTGAAGTAGTTTTGGGTGCAATACTTACGCAAAATACAAACTGGAATAATGTGGAACAATCGATAAAAAACCTAAAAAAAGAGATAATACTAACTCCTCAAAATATATTAAACATAGAGGATGAAAAACTAAAAGATCTTATAAAACCTTCTGGATTTTACAACCAGAAAGCTGAGAGGCTGAAAATAATTTCATCATTCATAATTGAAAAACTTGGATGTGATATAAAAAATATCAAAGAGTACCCTCTTATCACAGGTAGAAGAATGTTACTAAATTTAAAAGGGGTGGGTGAGGAAACTGCAGATTCAATTCTCCTATATGCAGCAGATATTCCATCATTTGTAATAGATAAGTATACGATGAGAATGTTTTATAGAATAGGATTTGATATAGATATGAAGTACAGGAAGTATTATGAGATATTTATGGACAATCTTCCCCATGATGTTAAATTATTTAAACAATACCATGCTCTTATAGTGGAAAATTCCAAACTTTTCTGTAGAAAAAAAGCTGTGTGCAAAGGATGCCCATTAGAAAGAACTTGCTTAAAAAAGTATTAAATATTATTTTATAATAGTTAGGAGAATATGCGGTTGCTACAGATCTTATGTAGAGGAAAGTCCGGACACCACAGGGTACAATGGTCGATAACATCGACCTGCAGTGATGCAGGGAAAGTGCCACAGAAAATATACCGCCCAAATTTAATATTTGGGTAAGGGTGAAAAGGTGGGGTAAGAGCCCACCGCTTCCTCCGTGAGGATGGAAGGCATGGTAAACCCCATTGGGTGCAATGCCAAGTAGGTAAGCGTTTGAGAGTGACCCGCTCGATGCTTGCGGGTAGGCTGCAAGATCTGATTAGCAATAATCAGGCTTAGATAAATAACCGCAGTTATACAGAATCCGGCTTATTTTCTCCTGACAACAAAAAAGGCGGGCAATGCCCGCCATATGAAAACGTAGTTTACATAAATGTATCAGACCAGATTGCATTTGCCCAGCTATATTGATGCTCTTTATCTATTTTACCCCTCTTTTCAGGTATCCCACCTGCATTACCAACCTGAACTGTCAGATTTTTCACATCATCGTATTCATATACAGTTGCTATCCATATCGCCTCTTCATCGCTAACCATACTGTAACATGTATTTATCATGAATGGTCTTGGAGATTTTATCCCTTTTAGTTTTGCGATGACAGCGTCAGCAGCCACTTTACCCATTGAGTTTGCAATATACCCAGAATGTGGAACAGTTCCAAAACTACCCCTATTGGCACTGTCACCTATTACATATACATCTTTAATCTGTGTAGATTCAAGTGTCCATGCATCCACAAAAGCCCAAAGTTTACCCTCAGGAACAAGTCCAAATTTAAATGCTGATTCATTTGCCTTCTGATCTGGGACATAGTTTATAACATCTGCGGTGAAATCCCCCTTAGATGTTTTTATATACTTTTTATTGGCATCAATACCTTGAACCTCAACATCAGGGATATATTCTAATACTCCACTATAAAGCTCAGAGAAAGCAGCTTTGAAAAGTTTTGTTTTAGAAGCTATATCTTCATTAGCATCAATTACGATAAGCTTACTACCAGGTTTAAATTTTTTCAAATACCAGGCAATAAGGGATGCCCTCTCATAAGGTCCAGGGGGACATCTGTAGGGTGCTTTTGGGACTCTTAACAATACAGAACCACCCTTTGGAAGTTCCTTAAGCATGCTATTTAATTTAAGTGTCTGCTCCCCTGCCTTCCATGCGTGGGGCAAAATCTTCGGCACATCCTTTGTATACCCGATATTATCATCGTATTTAAAACCTATTCCTGGAGACACTACCAACATATCGTAGCTTAAATACCCATCTGCAAAAAATACTTTCTTACTATTGCCATCTATTTCTATAACCTCTTTTTTCAAAAATTTAATCCCATACTTTTTTTGCAAATTATCATATTTAAAGGCTATCTCCTTAATATGTGACATACCAACAATAACGTGATTGCTCATTGGGCATGAATAAAATATATCATTTTGATCTATCAACACAACTTCAATTTTTGGATCAAGCATTTTTATATTTTTTGCAGCTGTTGATCCTCCAAAACCACCACCAATTACTACTACCCTTGTAGATTTTTTGGGCAAAATATCCTTTTTTGAATCTGAAGCAAAAACGCTATTGATACCAAGTCCAATGCCAATGGTAGCAAAAGATGAAACTTTGATAAAATCTCTTCTCTTCATAACCCTCTCCTCTACTTAATGCTAGCAAAGTAGGCTGCAAGAGCCTTTATCTGCTTATCTGTCATATTTTTTATCAAATCCATCTCAGAGACATCTCCCCTTTTACCCTCTTTGTATTCGTAAAGAGCATGCTCTAAATAGAGGGGATGCTGCCCGGCAATTCTGGGGTTGCCTTCATCACCTTTACCATTTTTACCATGACAATCAGCACATTCTTTGGAGAGTTTTTTCCCAAGGAGAATCAGACTTTTGTCAACTTTCTCCCTTGTGTTTACCCATTTCTGGTCAGCAAAATATTCACCAACAAGCTTTGCCCTGGAATCATCATAGGCCAACGCTATCTTTTTCATTACAGTACCGTATCGTTTACCATCTCTAAATTCGACCATAGTCTTTTCCACATAGGAAGATTTTTGTCCACCTATAATGGGAATAGAATGCCCGGGAGCAGCACCATTCATACCATGACACCCAGCACATACCTTTGAAATACGGTAAGCTTCAGCTTTGTCATAATTCTTTTTTTCATCACTGGCAAAAGCAAAGGATGACAAAGCTAATAAAACAATTACAAAGTAAAAAAATCTCATAAAACCTCCTTTTTTAATCTATATTTTTCAAGGAAAACCCCTATTGTAGGTGTCCCAAGGGGATACTTCAGATGGAAATAACTAAGAAAATCCTTCATAAATTCCATATCAAACTCCTCTAAATCTGTATAATAGCCCAGTTCAACAAGACTACAGGCTAAAAAACCTATGGAAGCTGGAATAGCATCATCCATAAAGTCTATATAATTTTTGTCTTTATTATAATATAAAATT
>JAIWOA010000032.1 GCA_020217115.1 Calditerrivibrio sp.
ATTATAGCTAACTAATTAATCCTTTTCAAGTAAGAAAATGATTGAAGTCAGTCAATGATCAATGAAATAATAGGTTTTAAAATACAATTTATATAATTTCCCCTTGACACACAGTAACTTATTATATAAAGTGAAATAGACCCATGAAAAATCAAGGAGTTGTATATGAACAAATCTGAGCTTATAGAAAAGATAGCGGAGAGTAACCCTCATCTTAGCAAGAGACAAGTAGAATTTATAGTTAATGGGGTTTTTAACTCTATAAAGTCTGCCCTTGAATCGGAGCAGAAAGTAGAGATAAGGGGATTTGGATCTTTTAAGATAAGAAAAAAAGAGCGAAAAGAAGCAAGAAACCCTAAAACTGGAGAAAAAGTTGTAGTAGAACCAAAAACAGTACCATATTTCAAACCAAGTAGAGAAATTAAGATAGCTTTGTTAAAATAAAAAAGGGGGACATAGAAGTCCCCTTTTTATTAAATGCCAACCTGGCAATATTTTTTAACCTCAGCGAAATCCACCAGTGCTGCAACCACCCCCGGTAGAACCAAAGGAAGAACCTGATTTGCCGAATGTTGCTACACCTGAAATAAGCTTTTCAACATTTTGAGATTTACAAGAAGGACATTCAGGAGTGTCATCCTTCCTGATTATAAGTTTTGAAAACTGCTTACCACAATCATTGCATCTAAATTCGTATATTGGCATTTTTTAATCCCTTAAAGGTATTTTTTTATAGCCTCAATATAAACACCCTTAGGTTGAACACCTATAAATTGCTCAACAACCTTACCACCTTTAAATATCATTACAGTAGGTATACTCATAATTCCATACTGTGCTGCAAGGTGCTGGTTCTCATCCACATTGACTTTACCCACCTTAACAGTACCTTCAAATTCAGCCGAAAGCGCATCTATTGTGGGTGCTAACATTTTGCAAGGGCCACACCAAACAGCCCAAAAATCCACTAAAACCGGTTTATCACTTGACAAAACCTCACTCTGAAAATTGCTCTCTGTAAATACCAAAGCCATCTTAGCCTCCTTTCTATTATTCATCACAAGCTAATAATATATATAAGTTTGAATATTTGTCAATTAAAAAGGACATTCTGCAAAATAAATACAATTTTCACAGAGACTACTACGATCAAAATGACAATTACACAGCATACCAAGTCTCGTAATGGTGAAATCGTACTTGAGCGGATCAACACTATTAATTTCAACAAAAAAATCTGTTATAATCTTTGAATTTTTAGCGATATTATTTTCACTTTTTATTATACTAAAATGTTTTGCAAATCTTAATATATGGGTATCAATTGGATACATAAGCTCCTTAGGAGAGTATCCTTTCCATAAACCCAGATCTATCTCATCATCCCTTACCATCCATCTTAAAAACATCCTGAGTCTCTTTAAACCAGATTTATCAGGATCTGGAAAAAGCTGAAAATAGCCACTACCAGCGCCATATTTTATTCCAAATTCCCTTCCAGCATTAATAAAATTTTTTAAAGACTTTTCAAGATTATCTGAAAAAAACAAAAAGAGATCCCTTATACTGCCATACTTATCGTATATATCGAATAAGAAATTATGCAGTATAACAATATCCAAACTTTTCTGAAATCTGTAGTATAAATTCACCTTTTCAACACGTTTGGATGGATTAAAACCAAATACGTCAAAGTAACTGTCTAAAAATTTTTGTATCAAAGAAACCTTACCATAGGCAAATAAAGCTGATATAATTGCTATATACTCTTTATTCCCCTCATGGAAAATTGGATAAAAAATAGGATCAGTCCTTGCATAACTGATCCTATTATATTTTTCGTAGGATTTTTCTAAAAAATGATAAAGGCTATCCCTGTTTTTCAAAGGAATCGGCACTCCCACATTTTGGACATTTTTTAGGTTTGCATCTACCCTCTTTCTTTTCGCCACAATTTTTGCAAACAAATACAGCCATAAAAGAACCTCCTAACTAAGATTTTTTTATACAGCTATCACATTCTCCTCTAACAATAATATCAAACCCAGATACTTTACCCGGCATACTTTCGAGAATAGGCTTTACTTTATCACTATGAATATCTATAACCTTCTTACACTTTTCACATAAAAAATGTACATGGTTTGATGTGTCTGGATCATACCTGCTACTTTGTGAATCAATTGTAATTTCATTTATAATATTTGCTTTAACAAGGGTATCAAGGGTATTATAAACAGTAGCAAAAGATATAGATTTGTCACTTTTTCTTATATCATCAAATATTTCAAGAGCAGTAGGATGGTTTTTATTTCCATCAAGATATTCAACAATCCATTCCCTTGGCTTGGTAATTTTGTAACCATTCTCTCTTAAAGCTGCAATAGCTATATCTTTAAACATAAGACATCCCCTTCAATTTTATTTTAGTTCTAACTATATTTAAATAATTATAATTCCAAAACTTGAAAAATTCAAGTAGATTGTATCCTCCGTTATTATCAACCTTTAAATCTATTGTCAACAAATTAATGTCATATCCAATTAAAAAGTCTCTAATTTCAAGCTTTTTCCTCTCCCCGGACCTGTTTATTTTCTCGTAGAAACATTCATTTTTTTCATATTTATCTATTAAAAATCTAAAATCAGGTTCTTCTAATAAATAGGTAACTGTAGCTTCACCCTGTTCATATTTTCCAATTTTTGATATCTTCTTGACCTTGATACCCGAAGGTAATAATTCATTCAGTTTCTCTTTAAAACCATCC
The DNA here is from genome assembly GCA_020217115.1 of Calditerrivibrio sp. Taxonomy (GTDB): domain Bacteria; phylum Chrysiogenota; class Deferribacteres; order Deferribacterales; family Calditerrivibrionaceae; genus Calditerrivibrio. Next base: position 2,769 of record JAIWOA010000032.1, read on the forward strand.
TCAAAATCTATCTCATCAGATCTAAAAATAATCACCTCATTTAAACCTTCTATTCCAACAGGTAAAGGGTATATATAGTTAATCTTAGGCTGAGGGTTAAATCCATTTGAATAAACCAATGGGATCCCAATAATTTCAAAAGAGTGATGGAAAATTCTTCCAATCTCTATTGCAGACATTAGAGATGAGAAACCTTGCTTTTCAAAAATAAGCTCATAATAAGTATCCTTCAATACACTATTTTTTATCGATTTTGCTGAGTAATCATCCTCAGCATTAATATTTTTAATATTATTAAAATCACATACCCCACAGTTAGAACAGTTAGAAGTTTTACAATCTGGAGTCCCCCCCTTCTCTGACATAGCTTTTTCATATTCTTTCCATAAAAACTCTTTTTTTATATGGGCATCTATGTTATCCCAGGGTAACTTATCTTCCTTTTCAAATTTTCTGCAGGAAAAATCCTCTACGATGAAGCCACTCTCAGCAAAAAGATTATTCCACTTCTCATAGTCAAAAAACTCTCTCCATCCATCAAACATAAACCCCTTTTCAGCAGCTTTAATCAATATATGGTTCAATCTTTCATCACCCCTTGAAAATACCCCCTCCATAACACTCTGTCTGATATCGTGAAATTTAAAATTTATCTTATTTCTCCTCAGGGCATCCTTCAAAATTGAATGTTTCCTTTTAAGCTCCTCAATACTATCCTGCGGGAACCATTGGAATGGTGTAAACACCTTTGGAACAAAATTTGACACAGACACGGTTAAATCAATATAACCCTTCCCCTTTAAACCCCTTTTTAACCTCTTTACAAGTTCTGCAATTTCAAGGATATCTTCATCCTTCTCAAAGGGCAAACCAACCATAAAATAAAGTTTTGCTCCTGTCCAGCCATTTAAAACAGCCTTTTCAATGGCCAAAAATATATCATCTTCCGTTAGATTTTTATTTATTATATCCCTCATTCTCTGGGAACCTGCCTCAGGGGCAATTGTAAAGCCAGATTTTCTAACCTTTGCAAGGGCATCAAACATAAAGTTATCTATCTGGTCAGCTCTGAGAGATGGCAAAGAGAGAGAGATCTTATCATCCTTTACAAACTCAGACAGTTCATGCATCAGTTTATTTATCTTTGAATAATCGGAAGCAGACAAAGACATCAGAGATATCTCTTTATAACCACTACAATCGATTAAATTGATACCTTCTGAAATTATTTTCCCAACACTTTTTTCCCTTTCTGGTCTATAGATCATGCCAGCTTGACAAAAGCGGCATCCTCTGGTACATCCCCTTGAAATCTCAACGGAAACTCTGTCCTGTGTAATAGGCATCAAAGGAACTATCTGTCTTTTTAACCCTCCCCTTGTGGAAAAGCTCATATCTATATATCTTTTTACACTTTTACTTTTATCCAATGATGGAACGTATACAAAGTCAAACTGGTTTAAAAATTTCAGCTTATCTATCCTTGAATAACCTTTAATGCCGCTAAGCTCTTCTAAAACCTCCCTTAACTTATCATCCATCTCACCAATAAAAAAAGCATCTACTACTTTCGATAATGGAGCAGGGTTATACACTGTAGGACCACCAGCAATAATTATAGGATCGGTATCGATCCTTTTCTCTGATAGTAGGGGTATATCGGACATTTTAAGTATAAATAGAAGATTTGTATATGAAAGTTCGTACTGTAAACTAAAACCTACGATATCAAATTCCCTTAAACTCTTTTTTGATTCGAGGGAAACAAAAATCTCTTTTCCAAACTCCCTTATTGCATCATCCCATGGCATAAAAAATCTTTCTGATAAAATTTTCTCACTGCTGTTCAAAGACTCATAAAGTATTTTGATTCCTAAGTGGGACATACCAACTTCATACAGATCTGGAAACGATAGACACACTTTTAAAATATCTGTAGAATTTACATCTTTATGAATTGAATTTATCTCATTATTGATATATCTAACAGGCTTTGAAACTCTGGTAAGTCTTTTTACAAAATCTTTCATCTATTGTCCCCCGGAGAATCAAATTTTCTAATGGAAATTGAATTAACAATTCCTAACAATGTCATAAAGGTAACCAGTGCAGATCCTCCATAGCTGACAAGAGGCATAGGTATACCAACAACAGGCAAAAGACCTAATGTCATACCTGAATTTACAAAAAACTGAAAAAATACAATGGAAGCAACAGCTAATGCAACAATTTTGCCAGATAATTCCTTTGTCTTCATGGCAATATAGCATATTCTAAATATGAGTGCCCCAAATAATACAACCATAAATAAACCACCCATCAGGCCAAATTCTTCATTGATAAGGGAGAATATAAAATCAGTATGCCTCTCTGGAAGAAACTTTAAATGGGACTGTGTACCCTTCATGAAACCCTTACCCAAAAGTCCCCCAGAACCAACTGCAATCTTTGATTGTATCAAGTGATACCCAGCCCCATATGGATCTCTCTCAGGAGAGATAAATGTTAAAATTCTATCCTTTTGATAATCATGGAGCTTACTCCAAACAACTGGAGCAATAAAAATACCCAAAACCACAAATATAAGTAGAGTCCTTATCCTAATTCCTCTAAATAATAATAACATACCCCATACTGCAAGGAAAACCATTGCAGTCCCTAAATCTGGCTGCAAAAAAACAAGCAAAAAAGGTGGTATAACTAAAAAGAATTTCTTAACAACATCGACCAAACCTAAAGGGACAGGTTCAAAGTCGTTATATATTTTTGGCATTATCAAAATGAATATTACTTTAAAAAATTCAGATGGTTGAAATTTAAAACCACCTATATTTATCCATCTCTGAGCACCCATACCTATATGACCAATAGCCAAAACCAATATAAGCATCAATATACCCATCAGGTAAAGAATTACACTCCACTTTATCAAATGCTTGTAATTGAAAAAAGAAAAAAATATATAAAAAGATGAACCTATAATAAGCCAGTATAGTTGCTTTATATAGAAAGAATTGAATCTACTTTCTGTTGGATCGTATGACGCACTGTACACAGCAAACCACCCATAAAGAAGTATTATAGCAACTATGGATGTAAGATAGATGTCAAAATTTTTAAGTAACCTTTTATCAATCTGCAACATAACCTAACTGCACCATTTTATTTATAAGTGCTCCAGCCAGAGGGGTTGCACCAGAACTTCCAGAACCACCATGTTCCACAAATACAACAATAACATACTTAGGATTGTCACCAGGGAAAACCCCTCCAAACCATGAGTGATCTCTGTATTTCTCTGGAATCTGTTCCTGATTCATATTCTCTGTCTTTTTTAGACCTACAACCTGAGCTGTTCCAGTCTTACCACCTACAACTACTCCATCCACCTTTGCCCTATATGCAGTTCCCCTCTCCCCCATTACAGTTTCTATAACAGCATCCAAAACAGTATCTGCAACGTTTTTTGGTATATGAAGATCATTGACAAGTTCTTTATTTATATTAAATACTCCGTTTTGTGTAATTATTTTATCCAGAATCTTGGGCTTATAAACCTTACCATAGTTAAATATTCCACTTAACATAACTGCAAGCTGCAATGGAGTAACAGTCATGTAACCCTGACCTATTGAGGTTATTATTGTCTCACCAGGATACCATGGCTGTTTGAACAGTCTCTTTTTCCAATCTTTATCTGGAAAATTCCCTCCACTCTCTGTAGGCAGATCTATGCCTGTTTTACTTCCAAGCCCAAGACCCCTTGCATACTTTACAATATTATCTATGCCAAGCTTTAGACCAACATTGTAATAATAAACATCACACGATTCTGCTATAGATTTCTTCAAATTAACAACACCATGTCCATCTTTGTTCCAACATCTATATGTAAGGTTACCGTATAAAAATTCACCATTACAATTAAATGTTGTATTAGGAGTAATAATATTTTCATTTAATGCAGCAGTTGCCATTAGTACCTTAAAAACAGATCCTGGAGGATAGGCAGCCTCTATAGCCCTATTTATAAGAGGCTTATCCTCACTATGTAGTTGTTTCCACTTATCCTCAGTAATGAATGGGATAAAATCTGAAAGATTATATGTTGGAGAAGAAAAAAGTGTAATAACTTCATTCCCATCCATCTTTAAAATTACAGCTGCACCTTTTTTCCCCGCAAAAAGTTCCTTTGCATATTTATGCATATTCATATCTATTGTTAAACCTATATTGTTTCCAGATACCGGTTCTTTGACATTCGTAGAATTAATTGCCTGACCAAGACTATCAACTTCAACATATTTCAGCCCATTTTTTCCCCTCAAAATTGCCTCATAGTAACGTTCTATACCTGTTTTACCAATTATATCACCTGGGAAATATATACCGTACCTCTCTATTTCATCTAAATTGACCTCACCGGTATACCCTATGATATGGCTTACTGCCTCACCATCCTCATAATAACGAGAAGTTTCCAACTCTATTTTTACTCCGGGAAAATCCTGTGAATGTTCCATAAAATAGGAAACTTCCTGAAAATTTAACCCTCTTTTTACAACAATAGGCACGTAGGGGTAAGAATTTTTTATCTTTTTTAATACAGATTCCTTGTTCAATTCAACAACACTGCTAAGCTGCTGGAGTGTGTTGTTTATATCTTTTATATCCTCTTTCAATATTGTCAGATTGTAACTTGGGGCATTCTTTACAATGATTACCCCTTTTCTGTCTAAAATTATTCCTCTGTTGGCAAAAATTCTAACTATTCTGATTCTATTGTTATCAGAAAGTGTTTTCAATTTTTCATAGCTAATTATCTGTAGATAAAACAACCTGATAAATAATAAAATAAGAAATACTACCAATACAGAGAAAAAGATAGTTACTTTTTTATTAAAAATTTTCAATATTTTATCATTTACTGAGCGAAAGAGCAAATTTTGACTCCAAAAAGCTATTTATCAGGTAAATCAAGCCTATATCAAATAATAGATGTATGGGGATAATAGATATAGATACATAAAAATCATTAATTAGTATATTCATAAAAACATTATATAATAGAACAGAAAAAAAATAGTAAGTAAATCTTAAAAAATCACTTTTAAAATACATATTATCTGTCACTATAAGCTTTAAAATAAATATTGCAACAAAAATCAAACCACTTACTCCAAAGTATACCCCAGAAGAATAATCATTGAATATTGAGATCGGAATTAAAAATGTGTACACACCTTCATCACCCATTTTGTCAAGAAAAATAATTACAGATATTAAAGCAAAATCTAAATAAGAAAGTAAAGGTAATATATGGGTCAAAATATATATAATTAAAGCAAGGCAAATTGATAAAAAAAGCCTATTCCATTTCATTTTCATTATTTATAACCAGCACTGTCTCAATTTTTGAAAATTGCACACTTGGATGAAGGTAAACTTTCTGAAAAACATCAACTGTGCTATTAGAATATGCGTAAACTCTTCCAACGATAATACCTTTAGAGTAAATACCTCCAAGCCCAGATGTTACAAAAATATCATCCTTGTAAACCTTATCCAATTTGTCATAAAAATCAACTACCAAACCACCTCTGCCGTCACCACTCATAATCCCTGTAACTCTTGTTCTAAGATTCATTACACTAACCTTATTATTTGTATCATTTATTAATAAAACCTTGGACTGCTTTGAGAAAACTTCTATAACCTTCCCCACAAGCCCATATTCATTAGCAACACTATAATTAACTTTGACACCCTTATCCCTACCGGTATCTATAATAATATATTTATTATAACCATCAATATGCTTACCAACTACCCTTGCTGCCTTAGAATTAAGTTGGTAGGTATCCTTCAAGCTCAAGAGATTTTTCAATCTATTGTACTCATTAATTTTTTCATTTAAGATCTGGTTTTCAAAGGTTAGCCTCCTAACCTGTTCAGAAAGCTTCTTATTTTCCTCTTTTACATTTAAAAGAAAAATATAATCGGAAAAAATTGAATAAATACCATTGTAAAACTTATGGGAATAGTAAACAAAGGGGTTGGCAACATTCCCCACCAACCCCTTAAATGGACCTTTTATCTCAGGATTTCTTATTTGTAGTACTATAAGAAACAGAAAAAATAAAAAGAAGAATAATATTTTCTTCCAATGTTCCCTTAGTCTATACATACCTTTTTAAGTAGATCTAACTCATCAAGAACTTTTCCAGCTCCACAAGCAACAGCCTTCAAAGGATCATCAGCAACTATTATTGGTAAACCTGTTTCTTCAGCCAATTTTCTATCAAGCCCCTTTAATAATGCTCCACCACCAGACAACACAATCCCCCTATCAACTATATCTGCAGATAATTCAGGTGGAGTTTTTTCAAGGGCACTTTTTACAGCATCAACTATCTTGCTAACAGCATCATTTAATGCTTCCCTTATTTCAGTATCGCTAATTTCAACTGTTTTTGGAATGCCATTCAAAAGATCTCTACCTTTAATTTCTATACTCATTTCATCATCAAGCCTGTAGGCAGAACCTATTTCCATCTTTATCTTTTCAGCCGTAGATGTCCCTATCAAAAGATTGTAGTTCCGTTTTATATAGTTTACTATGGCTTCATCCATTTCATCGCCACCAACCCTCACCGAGTTTGCATAAACAATTCCGGAAAGAGATATTACAGCTACTTCTGTAGTCCCTCCACCTATATCAACTATCATATTACCAGATGGCTCCTGTATTGGAAGACCAGAACCTATAGCAGCAGCCATCGGTTCTTCAACGATATAAACTTCCCTTGCACCAGCCTGAATTGCAGAGTCTTTTACTGCTCTTTTCTCCACCTGGGTAACACCAGATGGTACAGCAACGATAATTCTGGGTCTGACAAAGGATCTTTTATTATTAACTTTAGTAATAAAATATCTTAACATCTTTTCGGTAACTTCAAAATTTGATATAACCCCATCTTTCATGGGCCTGATAGCAACTATATTTGCAGGAGTCCTTCCCAGCATGCTTTTAGCCTCAGAACCAACGGCTAAAATCTCTTTAGTATCATTGTTGATGGCAACAACGGAAGGCTCACTACAAACAATTCCTCTACCCTTAACATAGATCAATGTATTTGCAGTACCCAGATCAATGGCTAAATCATTGGAAAACATATTTAAAACTCTATCAAAAATCATCTATAACCTCCATAGACACTGAAACTTTATAC
>JAIWOA010000033.1 GCA_020217115.1 Calditerrivibrio sp.
GTATATCAAATTTTTTATAAACTATCAACTTCAATTTCCATAATATCGCAAACTTTTTCCACTGTATTTAAAATTGCCACTGTAGATCTCTCTGAAAGATACCCCGAAACTGCACCTGGATTTATAATTATCTGCTTACCTTTGTATTCCACTAAAGCTTTGTGGGAGTGTCCATACAACACAAAATCTATCTCCTCTGAAATGTATTGACAAATATCCCCTTCATGGAACAAAATAAATTTTTTATTTTCAATTTCAAATAGATGTGGCGGTTTATAAAATTTACCATTAACTACTCTATTTATCCCTAAAACTTCACCATCATTATTTCCAAAAACTCCGATAATTTCAGATCTAAGCCCCTGTAAAACTTTAGCTGAGAACGGAGAACATATATCACCAAGATGAATAACAAGATCAACCCCTAATTCATTAAATTTGTCAACTGCTTTTTTTATATTAACCAGATTATCATGACTATCAGACATAATCCCTATTAACATATCTACTCCATAAAAAGTATTGTATTTTTTTAAATTTTTGTTTAAAATGTGTGAACGATTATATGAAAAATAGTCAAAAAATCAAGGAGTAATAATGGATAATCACAGAAAAGAAAAGTTAGATGCTCTAAGGAATGCATCGATTCAGCCTTATGTAAATTCCTTTAAGGTAACTTCAGATATAGATAAGCTAAAATCAAAATTTGCTAACTCAAGCGATAAAGATCTTCTGGACAATAAATACAAAGTAACAATTGCAGGCAGAATAATAGCAATGAGAAATTTTGGTAAAGCCTCCTTTGCAACAATAAAGGATAGGACGGATTCAATCCAGATATATGTTAAATCAGACGAATTAAAAAATGAAGAAAAAATAGCTTTTGACAACACAGATGTGGGTGATTTCATAGGTGTTTCTGGATTTATCTTTAAAACTAAGACTGGAGAGATAACTGTTTATGCCGAGTCTTTCAAAATGTTAACAAAAACACTTAGAGATATGCCAGAAAAATGGCATGGACTTAAAGACGTTGAAATCAGGCAAAGACAAAGGTATGTTGACCTTATAGTTAACAATGATGTAAAGGAGATATTTAAAAAACGAAGTCTAATAGTTAAACATATTAGAGACTTCTTCTATCAACACGATTTCCTTGAAGTGGAGACTCCTATGATGCATCCAGTAGCCGGTGGAGCTACCGCCAAACCCTTTGTTACGCATCATAATACTCTAAATATGGATCTTTATTTAAGAATAGCTCCTGAATTATATCTTAAAAGGCTCGTCGTAGGTGGTTTTGAAAGGGTATTTGAGATAAATAGAAATTTCAGAAATGAAGGTATATCAACAAAACATAACCCTGAATTTACAATGATTGAATGGTATCAGGCATATGCAGACTATTTTGATCTTATGTCAATGACTGAAAGTATGATCAATGAAATATCGTTAAAAGTAAACGGAACAAATAAGATCATTTATTCTGGAGATGAGATAGATCTTACACCACCATGGCCTAAAATAACATTAGAGCAAGCAATTGAAAAATATACAACGATAAAAGAGGATGAAATTAACACATATGAGTCAGCAAAAGAAAAGGCAAAGGAATTAAATATTAAGATAGATCAATCATGGGGTAGAGGTAAAATAGTCCTTGAAATATTTGAATCACAGGTTGAAGATAAGCTTATACAACCAACATTTATTATAAACTACCCAAAAGAGGTTTCCCCGCTTGCAAAATCTAGTAAAAATAACCCTGAGATTACAGAAAGATTTGAGCTTTTCATAGCAGGGATGGAGGTTGCAAACGGATTTAACGAACTTAACGACCCAATGGACCAATTTGAAAGATTTGAGAAACAGGTGAAAGCAAAGGAATCCGGCGATGAAGAAGCACAAATGATGGATAATGATTATATTAGGGCTTTGGAGTATGGATTGCCACCAACAGCTGGTGAAGGTTTGGGAGTCGATAGACTTGTGATGCTTCTGACAAATACAAAATCTATAAGGGAAGTAATACTCTTCCCTCAACTGAGGCCAGAAGATATAAATGAATGAACTTAAAATTTATCATAATCTTACAGATGATAATTTAAAAAAACTTGCTACATCTATTTTTGGAAATTTTGAATATATCGATTATGAAAAATTTCATGAATTTGAAGATGCTTTCATAGTAATCCAGTATGATGGTAACAATAATGATATTGAAGCCATCTTATCCAAAAACAACGTAATGATTTTGACAACTACCCCATATATTGAATACTTTTTTGAATTATCAACAAATAATAGGTTTCAATTACATGTATACTCACAGGAAAATGATAAACTTCTAATAATGAATTTAAAAGCCTTCATTGATGGAGCCTACAAAATATTTGAGCTTAAATCTCAAATTGAGGAACTGGAAGATAAGATATTTGACCTTGCCTTTGCCACAACTGATGTTTTAGAACAGAAGGAAAAAGCAGAACTTCTTGTAACAAAAGATGGAATGACAAAGCTATATAACCATTCAGCATTTAAAGATTTTTTACAAAAAGAATTTTTGTCTGCAATGAAAGATTCTGGAATTTTTTCTGTTGCTATACTTGATCTTGATCACTTTAAAAATGTAAATGATAGATACGGCCATATGAAGGGTGATGAGGTTATCAGATCCTTTGCAAATTGTATCAATTCACATGTATCTCCAAACATGGATATAGCAGCAAGGTATGGAGGGGAAGAATTTGCAATAATATTTAAAAATCAGACATGTGAGGAGGCTATAAATAAGATTGATAGTATGAGGTTATGTATGAACAACACCCATTTTCAACATGAAGATACATGCTTTAAGGTTACTTTCAGTGCAGGTTTAACACAGTTTTCAAAGTATCTAAAGGATAGCACTGAAATGTTAAAAATAGCAGATGATGCACTCTACCAAAGTAAAAGAGATGGAAGAAACAGAAACACTATCAAACTAAAAAGTTTTTAATCCCATCAAAACTTCTGATCTTTTTACCAAAATATATATTAACAACCTTCTCGAAAAAATTTAGAATGTAACTGTCGTTATCTATGGAGAAATTTCTATAGTCTGACCTGTTTTTGGCAGCCCTTATAAACTCTTTGACATATTGGATATGATCCAGATCAAGTTTTTTCAAACAACTATTACAGATAGTTTCACTACTTTCATCCCCACAAATAGAACAACCACAATCAAAAAGCAGATCAAATTTCAAAAAGATATCATACACAATATAGCTTATAGCTTTAATATAATTGTTCCTATTTATCCTCATAACATAGCTCCAAATTAATTTTGCGAAGCTATCCCCTTGAACAACTAAATCAATAATCTCAAACAGAAAATTAAGCCTCATATATAGTTCTGGCTCATCATGGAAAAAGATATAATCAGTAAAATACTCAACAGATAGAAGCTTATGAAGATCAGTATTTATCTTATTTATATAGCTAAATTCTGCAGGCATGAATTTTAAAACAGTTCTGTTTTTCCCAAAGGCATCTGATAAAAAAAATCTTATCTTCCCCACATTCTCTGTAAAAGCAAAACATATAGCCGACTTATCGGAATATTTTATAATTTTATATACAAGTCCCCTACTTTTCTCAGATGACATTAAATACTATTTATAACCAACCTTTTTTCTTAAAAATATACACTGGCAATATAGCTGAAACAATCATAAAAATCCAGGCAAAAAGATACCCATATCTCCAGTGAATTTCAGGGAAAAATTCAAAATTCATACCATATATACTTGCAACGAGAGTTGGCGGCAGGAAAATTACATTTACAACAGTGAATATCTTAATAACCTTATTTTGTTCTATATTAAGGGAACCAAGTAGAAGATTCTGTATATAATCAAGTCTATCAAAGTTATATTTCGCAAAATCAATCAATGAGTTTACATCTTTTATCATAACCCTGAAATTATTTTTTATTACCTCCGAAAATTTGTGTGATTTAAGCAAAGAAGAAACTATCCTCTGCTTGTCAATTAAACTATCCCTTATATTGGTGTTAAGGTTTTCATAGTGATAAATATATTCAAGTATATCTTCATCCTCTATATCATTAGAAAAAAGCTTTTTACGCAAATTTGAGACATTTCTTGATAAACCTTCGAGAATATCTGCGTCTAGATCTATTCTGATTTCAAAGATGTAACTCAATATATATGAACCATCTTTAAACAAGCTGGGACTTGCTACTATTTTCTTCAAACACTCCCCAAATGTTCTCAGTTCTCTATACCTTATAGTTACAAGAAAATTCTCCTGCAAGATAAATGTAACTGTTTCATTGTGGGCTGTTTCACCATCTACGACAAGAAAATAGCTATTTACAGTAATATCCTTATCAGATTCCCAATATCTGGAACTAATTTCTATCTCTTCAGTCTCCTGCTTCGTTGGAAATTCTATTTCAAAATACTTTTCAATTATTCTGAATTCTTCATTAGTAGGAGAAAACATATCTATCCATATAGCCTCCTCCTTTGAAGGCATATCGTCAAAATTATTTTCACTTAGATTAAATACTTTAAAGTTAGAATTAATAAATGCATATATTTTTACCATAACTACACCTCTAACTATCTATAAAATCTAATAATTATTTTGTCAATAAATAAAAATAGATTGACAAAAAAATAACAATGGTATAATTGGAACAATGAATTAATAGGAGGAAATCATGAAAAAATTAGTTATCTTAGCTTTTGCATTAGCAATTGCTTCAATTGCTTTTGCAAATCCAGCAACTATTGATCTAAGTAAAGCATTCAATGTTGCAAGTCCAACTAAAAAAGCTGTACAGTTTCCACATGCCCTTCACCAGAAAAATAACCAGTGTACAGATTGTCACATGGATGCAGCAGGTGGTAAAAAATTGAAGGCTGCAAATGGAAAAGAACTTGTTATAAAAGAGGTAAAAGGAACAGCTAACCCTCTCCATAAAGATTTTTGCTGGCCATGCCATGAGAAGAAACAGGTAAAAGCTGGTAAATCTTGTACAACTTGCCATAAATAAAACTGGGGGGATTAACCCCCTTTATTGTTTATTGTCTTCTATATTGTTACATACAATCTGAAACTGAGCTTCGATGGTTTTATCTTCGATCCATTTCAGTGCCTCACCAAGAAAAAACTTAGCATCTTCTAAAAACTTTTTGTCAAAATTTTTTTCATAGTTTAAAAGAGATTCATAGCTCTTAAGAATCATATCATTACTAAGCATCCTTATCTGTCTTGCCTTATCTATTTTAGAGCTTATTCTAAGAAAAATTGCAGCAATTGTAATAAAAATAATCCAGATCCAGAATGATACAGAGATATTAAAGAATACCATAAATAACACTGCTAAAATAGTAGCTGTTATGGCTACAAACAATCCAGGGGTACCTATAAAATACACAGGGATATTCTTACCATCAACATTCTTATAAAACTTTAGTGGATTGATACTACTCCCTTTATAACTAACATTTAATTTTTTTGCAAGTTTTACAAAGTCATCGTTTAAGATACTATTTCCCATTTTCATCATACCCCTTAAGAGTTTCAAGATTGTAAAATTTTATTTTTTTATGTAGATACGTTCTTTCTATCTCAAGAAATTTTGCAGCTCTTGAAATATTCCAATCTGTCTTTTTGAGCATATTAAGTATATAATATTTTTCAAAATTTTCCTTTGCAGATTTTAATGATCCTTCTACATCTATGTAACTATCATAAATAGAGCCTTTTTTCATAAATATCTCAGGGGCATCTGTAGTATCCAAAACATCAGAATTGGAAAGCACTACGATTCTCTCAATGATATTTCTAAGCTGTCTGACATTACCTGGCCAGTCATACTTTACAAAAAGATCCATAAGACCATCACTAACGATCTTCTGAGACATACCATTTAAGGCAGAAATCTCTTTTACAAAATGGTTTACAAGTATTGGAATGTCCTCACGCCTTTTTCTGAGAGGTTCTACATATATTGGAACAACACTTATACGATAGTAAAGATCTTCCCGAAAATTACCATTTTCTATCTCTGTCTGGAGATCCCTATTCGTTGCAGAAATAAGCCTGAAGTCAGAACGTATTATCTCATTACCACCAACCCTTGAAAACTCCCCACTCTCAAGAACTCTAAGGAGCTTCGCCTGAACAGATATATCCATATCCCCAATCTCATCAAGGAACATAGTACCCATATTTGCAGATTCGAATTTTCCTATCTTTTGTCCAATTGCACCTGTAAATGCCCCTTTTTCATAACCAAAAAGTTCACTTTCTATCAACTCCGTTGGTATTGCAGCACAGTTAACAGGGATAAATTTTTGGTTAGATCTCTTACTTAGTAGATGTATAAGTCTTGCAACATGCTCCTTCCCTGTTCCATTCTCTCCAGTAACCAATACCCATGCATTAGTGGCAGCCACTTTTTCTATAGTACTTCTTAATTCTTTTATATATTTGCTCTCACCTATAAGCTGGTACTTCGCAAGTTCTGAACTTTTAAGCTCTTTTATATCTTTTTTAAGGGAAAGCTTTTCATTCAGATGTTTCAACATAACAACTATACGTTCAAGGGACAATGGCTTTTCAAGAAAATCGTATGCTCCCCACTTTACAGCATCAACAGCATTCTCAATATTCCCATGACCACTTATCATTATAATTTCCACGTCTGGATTAAGGCGTTTGATCTCCTTCAATCCCTCCATACCATCTTTATCTGGAAGCCAGATATCGAGAAATATTAAATCGTAATCGTATATTTTAAGCTTATCGAAGCCTTCTTTATAACTTAAAGCAAATGTAGCTTCGTGCCCTTCATCCTCTATGATCCCCTTAATAGATGTACAAATATTTTTTTCATCATCAATTATCAATACTTTCATTTTCCATCCCTTTTGGCAATTCTATAAAAATTTGAGTATACTCTCCTAATTTACTCTTAGCATATACTTTTCCAGAATGTTCATCAATGATTTTTTTTACAATAGCAAGTCCTAAACCTGTTCCATCAGATTTTTTGCTATAGTATGGCAAAAATATCTTCCCGATATCCTCCTCTGGTATACCATGCCCAGTATCAAGAACTGAAATCTCATAATAAGATTCATAGTCTTTTACCTCTATAGTCAAAGTTCCACTACTATTCATAGCATGAATAGCATTGGAGATAAGATTCATAAAAACCCTTCTAATCTGATTTCTATCTGCACTAACCTTTAACTCATTACTACAGATTACATTAAAGGTGATATCAGGATTAGGTCCTCTAAATGTCCCAACAACACCTTCTACTAGCTCACAAAGATCAAATACCTCCCTTTTAAGAGCTGGCAATCTTGCAAAGTCATTAAATTCCCCAACCAACTTTTGAAGCTCACTAACCTCATTAATTATCACCATCATACCTTCTGATATAATATCCCTTAATTTCTCGTCAGACATATCTCTACATTTTTTATATATCCTTTCAGCGTTAAGTTTTATTGGTGTAAGAGGATTTTTTATCTCATGGGCCATCCTCGTTGCAATATCTCGCCATATATTAACTCGCTGTACATATACAACATCTGTTATATCATCAATTACCACTATTACATTATCCAACACACCACTTTCAGTATCAAAAAGCTTTGTCATCCCCACACTATATGTCCTTATCTCATTTTTTATACTTATATCAACCTGAATTGTCTTATCATTGAAGTTTGAACGAACAAAATCCCTTATATGTATGGAGATCTTATCATTTAATTTGTTAGATTCATCTATAAAAATCCTTGCAGCATGATTTATCTTTAGAGCTTTTAGCCTGTTATCAAATAGAAATATTGCAGCACCTACATTTTTAAAAATAATGTCAATATACTGATTGTCTTTAGATATTTGCAAAAACATATCCGATAATACCTTATTCTTAGAGCTTAACTCATCTGTATGACTTCTTAATTTATCCACCATATGATTAAAGGACTCAATCAAAAGTGCAATCTCATCATCACCCACTTTTTCAACATTAATATTTAGATTTCCTGTTTCCACTTCCCTATAGGCAGTTAAAAGCTTATCTAAAGGATTTGTAATATTTCTTGCATAAACAATGCTCCCCCATATCCCTGCAAAGGATACCAAAAGTGTCATAGAAAATAATAATATTTTGTAAGAATACTTTATAGGTTGAGAAAAAACCTTTAGCTGCTTGTAATTTTTATAGGATTCGAGTATTTTAGAAGCCTTCGAGAGCTGGTTGTAGGGTATATTTTTATATATGAATATTGCCCCAACTTTATTGTTATTTGAAATTAGTGATTCTCCAGCTATATAAACCTGTTCCTGATCAGTTAGAATAGATTTTTTAAATTGACCATCACTGATAGTTTTATTGATCTCATCATCTGACAAGCTATTAAAAAGTTTATTATTATTGTTATCATCATTTACAATAACGATCTTTAACGCATTAAAAACAAGTACACCATCAGCCTTTTTACTGCTTATAAGCTCATTAACAAATTCTTTAAATGCCATAAAGTTTTCATTATATATGTACCCTTTTGAAACAATCAACTGGGAAAGAACTTTTGTCTGTTGAACTACCTCACTCTCTATCTGCTGCTGATATTCTTTGTATAACTCCACCGAACTTTTAAGTGATTGTTCGATCTGTAAATCAAACCATTTGTCTATACTCTTATTAATAATGCTATTTGATAAAACAAAAACTATTAACACTGGCAGTATCGATAGAAGTGCAGAAAAAACCACAAGCTTTGTTTTTAGCTTAGCACCATAAACACTGCTCTTTCTTTCAAGGAAAAGCTTTCCAACGTTTCTAAATATCACAACAACTAAAATGAGAAGAAGTACAAAATTGATATTTATTATAACAAAGATAGCAATATTGGAATACCATGGGAAATTACTGTTTACTATATGGTTACTTACAACAATATTTGCAAAAAGCAACATAACCAACAAAAAGAGATATGAAATAATCCTTTTAGCACTGTAAACAGATTTCATTAATACTGTAATAACCTCAAAAGTTTATAATATATATCTTTCTGATAAAATAAACAAATTTACATTTGAAAAAGTTTAAACAGATCATGTAAATAATAACTACTGTTCATACTCCAGTAATTTCTAAGATCTTCTGAGAAACATCCCTAAAATTGGGATCCAAGCTGTGTAGCTTTTTAAAATGTGCGTTTGAAGAATTTACATCTCCCTTAAGCTCATAATTTAGAGCTATATCATACATTGCATTTTTGAGAACTTCACCATCTTTTCCATAATCTAAAATAATAAGTTTGAGTATACCTATGGCATCATCATACCTACCCATTCTTTTGTAACATTCTGCCATCAAGGTCAAACTGTTATACCTTAGATTGCTAAAAGCAGACTTCTTTAACTCTTCCAAAGATTCTTCAAAAAGATCCATCTCCATGTAAGCCTGAGCTAAATCATAGTGCATTTCATAATCATCATGGCTTACAGATTCTTCTATACTTTTTTTAATAGCAGATACAATTTTATTTAAACTGGGATCAATAGATAGTACATCCTTCTGCAATTCTATTTTTTCACTGTTATCCTCAACGTAATCAAAAGAATAAAGATGTAAAGCGATATCTTTCAACTTCTCATTTTCTGGATCAAGAATAAGTAATTCATCCAATTTCAACTTT
Source organism: Calditerrivibrio sp. (assembly GCA_020217115.1). Taxonomy (GTDB): domain Bacteria; phylum Chrysiogenota; class Deferribacteres; order Deferribacterales; family Calditerrivibrionaceae; genus Calditerrivibrio. The sequence goes on from JAIWOA010000033.1 coordinate 9,747, forward strand.
GCTTCAGCTTTTCTATTTTCCTTTATAAGGCTTTTAATCTCCTCAATATCACTATTAAAGTCTATGGAGATCAAAGAGCTCTCATCCTGTAAAGCAGTCATACTTAAATCTTCATATGTCTCAAGAAAGGAATCATCTATTTTTTTATCAACAGTTTGAGTTTCTTCTAAAACTTCATCAACCCTCTGATCATAATTTGTAGATTCATTCTCAATATGCTCCGTCAAATCAAGCTCAAAAATATCACTAACATT
>JAIWOA010000034.1 GCA_020217115.1 Calditerrivibrio sp.
CTCATCCTCAATGTTTTCAGCTTTTACAGTATTATCATTGACCTTCGGCATTTCAGTTGACACATTGGCACCTGTCTCAAATTCACCCAAATCAAGTTCTATATCAAATTTGTTAGTAACACTGTCTCCTGAAATGTTGGAATTTTCAGTAACTTCAGTTCTTTCTATAAAATCAAGTGATGAAAGGTCCATCGACTGACTATTAGCTGCTGGTTGAAAAAGATCCATATCAAGCTTTTCTGAAACAGTACTTAACTTCTCTGCACCATCCCTGAAGCCAGCCAAACTAACCACCTTTTCCTTGAGATCCCAGTGATCAGCCATTTTGGCAATAACAAGTATATCATCATATATTTCATTGATTGGAAGCTGCTCTACTCTATCAAAAAAAATCTCAGCAAATTTTTTGTCAAATTGATATTTCTCCAATTCCCTAACACGTCTAACCATTTCAACAATAGATTTGTTATCATTATTTGAAATAAAATAATCCAGGGTTGTAGAAAAGATCTGAACATTAGTAAATCTCTTATAAATATCCATATAAAAATCTTTATCTGCATCAAAGGGTAAAATATCAATAAGCTGTAGGAAAAGCTCTTCATCAAAATTTGACATAAGGGCATTTTTGGCATTTTCTATATAGAAACTAATTCTACCGTCAACTTTCTTACAATAATCAAGTGTATATTTTATAGCCGTACCAAAAATACAACCATTTGTAATTCCATCTTCTATCAATTCATATAAAAAACTACTATCACCACTCTTATAGGAGGTTTCAAGTGCATAATAGAGATATTTACAGATCTCTTTATTTTTACCAAAACTTTTGATCTTTTTAATTAAATATTTAAGGGAATCGTAATTATTTTTATTAATTTCAAAAATATCCTTTAACACATCCAGAGATCTATCAACATTACCATTTTTCTCATAGTGTAATGCCAGATCCTTCAAAATACCTATCTGATCAGCTATCAACCCCTTCTTTTCAAATATTTTTGCCAGATATCGATAAAAATCGTACTGATCAGGGAAATACTTTATTCCTTTCCTGAGGACTGCAGCTGCTTTTTCGTAATACTTTTCATTTTCAAGTTTTTTAACAATCTCCAATGAATGGTTTACAAATCTATTCCTATCTCCACTTTTGTAATAAAGCTCACTTAAAAAATTTAAAGCATCAAAGTCATTCGGAAACTTTTTGATAAATTTCTCACATTCAGATATCGCCTTTTTGAGCTGCCCTTTGACATAAAGCTCCTTTATCTCACCAAAAGTCAAATCCTTTTTACCAAAGAAACTCATCACCTGATCTCCAAAAATTTATGAACCTGTGGTACATAATAAGCAAAAATCCCATTTCTATAAAAAAAGTCTGTTACACTATAAGTTATGTTATTAGAATTGTTAAAAAAATGCAAGTATATTTTATTTTTATTTAAAATATTTAAGCCAATCAAAACCTTATTTAGATCTAATTCATTGATAGTATTATTAATAACAACTTTTACGTAAATTTTATTAAAAAGGTTTGGATCTATTTTTTCTATTTCTATGATATCAAATTCAACACCAAAAGATCTTTTCAATTTAAAATCCAGACTTATTATATCAAACATCTCTCCAATTCTATTAAGTCTATCAATAAGAAAACCAGAAGTTTCAAGAAAAAGTCTGTACCCCTTATTTTTTAAGCATACTACAAATTCTTCTAAAAAATCTATTTGGTAAAGTGGTTCTCCTCCAGTAATTGAAATAGAATGTATAGAGTTTGGCTTTATAAAATCGTATATTTTATCCGATAAAAAAGCTGGGTTCACTGGGTTAGAAAACTTTTCTAAACCAAAAAAATCAAAACTTTCAACATATGAATAATCTGTGTCACAACCTTTACAACCTATGGGACAACCAGAAAATCTAACAAAAACCTGAGGTGCACCTACATACTCACCCTCCCCCTGTATCGACCTAAAAACCTCTTTAATATCTCCATTCATAGCAGATGCACAAAATTATATTCTACTCAAAATATTCAGCTACGGCGTTATGGCTCTCCCACACAGCAACCTTATACACAAGATCTCCAAAAATCTCTTTCATCCTCATAAAAATATACTTTGCCATATTTTCACTGGTAGGATTTACATCTTTAAAATATCTATGTTCATTCAGATATGTGTGGTCTAATTCATCAAGAAGATTTTTTAAATGCTTTTTTAGTACCTTGAAATCCACAAGCATGCCCAAATTATCAAGTTTGTCACCTTGAAGGACAATTTCAACTTTCCAATTGTGCCCATGCAGCCTTTCACAATTCCCCTCATAACCCCTTAAATTATGAGCAGAAGAAAAATGATCTATTACTCTAACCCTAAACATTCCTTTAACCCCTTTAATTCATTTTTAGTTAAAAATTTAAACTCACCAACCCCGATATCCTTTACAGTTATATTAGCAATCCTTATACGAATTAGTTTCTCAACTTCTATTTTAAAATAGCCAAACATTTTCCTGATCTGTCTTTTCTTACCTTCAGAGATAATAACCCTATATTTATTTCTTCCTATCTTATCAATGCTACAACTTTTTAATTTAAAACCATCTATAATAAGCCCTTTTTCCATCTCAACCTTATCATCATCATTTAAAGGTCTATTAGTATAAACAATATACTCTTTTTCAATATTAAACTTTGGAGTCTGCATTCTGTGTATCAGACTGCCATCATTAGAAAATAATATAAGACCTTCACTGTCATAGTCAAGTCTACCTGAGTATGCTAATTTAGTTTTTTTAAAAAACTCAAAGTCTTCTAAATTTTTTCTACCATGGGAATCCCCATATGACGTTAAAAAACCTTTCGGTTTATAAAATTTAACATACAAAAAATCACTCTTATTAATTTTATGACCTTTAACTGTGACAGAATCATCCTCTCCAACCTCGTAGCCAGGAATAATAACCACTTTACCATTCACACTAACATTACCACTAAAAATAAGCTCATCAGCTTCTCTTCTTGAAAACTCACTATTAAATGCTATAAACCTGTTTAATCTCAACGTCCACCACCTTTTTAACCCTTCATTTCCTGCCATTCCCTAAAACTTGGCAAATCTGATAAATCTACCATCCCAAAATATTCCAAAAAACTATTTGTAGTAACATAAAGTAACGGTCTCCCGGGGACATCTTTTCTACCACCTACCTTAATAAAATTTCTGTCCAGTAGTGATCTTATTGCAGCAGATGAGTTAACTCCACGAACTTCATCAACCTCTACCCTTGTAATAGGCTGTTTATAAGCTATAACAGCAAGGGTTTCAAGCATTGATTTTGTAAGGTTTTCACCCTTATCCCCAAAAAACTTAACAAGATTGTCATACAACTCAGATAAAGTTACCATCTGATAACCATCAGCAACACGGCGAATCTGGATCCCCAGATTCAAATTATTAAATAATTCAGCATAATCTATCAATCTATTCTCAAGATTTATAGGATCAAATATTTTTCTAAAAAAATCTATACTCACCAGCTTACCAGAGAGAAATAGAGTAGCATAAAATAGTTGCCTTTCATTATCCATTGCACACTACCATAAAATTATCAAAATTACTCCCCTGTAAAACATCTACAACCTTTTGCTTAACAAGTTCAAGAACAGCAAGAAAAAACACAACTGCCTCCCTTTTTGAACTTGCAATGGACAACAACCTGTCCCATAAAATATTTTTCTCTTTCTGAAAAAGAGCTTCCAGATATTTAACAACCTCACTCAGATCTATGGTATCTTTAACTACCGTCTTAATCTCTTCTTCACCTTCCTCCATCAAACTAAAAAAAGATTTGGCAAGCTTGTATGGATCATCGGAAATAAAAGTCACAGGTAGCGTTATAGATGACTCCCTTATCAGATTTCTCTGGGCAAAAAACTCTTTTTCCTTTAGCAAAACCGCAACATCTTTATAAAAAGAGTATTCAATAAGTCGCTGAGCAAATATAAACCTCTCCTCTTCTGGATCAATCCCCTCTTCTATCGCTATCTGCTGAGGTAGAAGCATTTTTGATTTCAGGTATATTAAATAAGAGGCCATCTGAATAAAATCAGCGGCAACTTCAATATCGATATCTTCTAATTTTCTAACCTCTTCAACAAATTGATCAGCTATCAAGGAGATTGGGATATCATAAATATCAAGCTCATTCTTATAAATAAGATGTAGAAGAAGATCTAAAGGCCCTTCAAAATTTGAAACTTTAACATCCAATAAATCTGTCAAAGTATCACCTTACACATAAAAATTATATTTTAAGAGCATTTCTTACAGAAGTCATCATCTTTTCAGCAACTGTGCATGACTTTTTTTGACTTTCTGATAAAAACTCATCAACATCTTTTATCTCTTTTTCTAAATTTGATCTTTTTACCTGTATCGGCTCTAAAAACTCCAGCAGATGTTTTATCAATATCTTCTTACATTCAATACAACCTATCTTGGCATTTTTACACCCATCAACAATGAATTCCCTCTCATCTTCATTGGAGAATACCTTGTGATAGTCAAATACTGGACATATCTCTGGATTACCTGGATCAGATTTTCTCTTCCTATTTGTGTCTGTAACCATTTTTAATATTTCAGATTCCACATGTTTAAGATCATCCGTCAGCATAATTGCATTACCATAGGATTTGCTCATTTTTCTACCATCCAGACCCAAAAGCTTTGGGACATCTGTCAGTAAGCCCTCTGGCTCTACAAATATATCACATTCATACAGGTGATGGAATCTTCTCACTATCTCTCTACTAATCTCTATATGTGGCATCTGATCAACACCTACCGGAACATACTTTGCACTATACATAATAATATCTGCAGTCTGAAGAACAGGATATCCCAAAAATCCCAATCCTGACAGATCCTTATCTGTAATCTCCGCCTTCATCTCTTTGTAAGTGGGACATCTCTCCAGCCATCCTATGGGAGTAATCATACTGAGTAAAAGATACAATTCTGCATGAAAAATATTTTTTGATTGGACAAAAAGGGTAGCCTTATTAATATCTATACCTACTGAAAGCCAGTCTAAAATCATCTCCCTTCTTAGCTCTTTGATATTTTCCGGATTTTCAAAATTAGTTGTAAGGGCATGCCAATCAGCAATAAAGTAGTAGCATTCATACTTATCCTGTAACTTTACCCAATTTTTTAAAGCTCCAAAATAATGTCCGATATGTAGCCTACCCGTTGGCCTCATTCCACTTAAAACTTTTTCCATAACCACCTCATAAAAATAACTTTATAAAAAAATTCATAACAGGATAGATAATCATCCCCACAACCCCTGTTAATAAAAGTATCAAAATTATAAAAAAACCGTATCTTTCTGTTTGTCCATACTTATAGGCCATTTGATAGGGCAAAAATGATTGTAAAATCCTTCCTCCATCCATAGGCAAAATAGGCAGTAGATTAAAAACACCCAGTGCTATATTTATCTGAACAGAGTAAAGTAGCATGTAACCAATAGGTTCTAAAAAAAACTTCTCCCAGGATCCCTTGTCAACTTCAATACCAACAATGGATCGTAAAAGTAATCCTGAAAGAAATGCTAATACAAAATTAGCCAGAGGACCAGAAAAACTTACAATAGCAGGACCATACTTTTTATATTTTAACCTCGAAAGATCTACAGGCACAGGCTTTGCCCATCCAAAAAGGCGAGTTATCAATAAAAACAACAAACCCACAATATCAATATGTGCAAAGGGATTTAAAGTAAGTCTACCTGCCCTCTTTGCAGTATCATCTCCGAGGAGATACGCAGCATAACCGTGGGAAACCTCATGCAACGTAACTGCCATAAAAAATGGAAGTATCGAAACTGACAACTGTTTCAAATAAGAACTAATATCAAAATCCATAATATAATTGATAACAGATAAAAGGGGTTAAGTCAATACTACATAAAGAAAAGCAAAGCTTTTAGTAAACAAAAGTATTGGCTAAACTCTCCCCTCAATAACTTACATGGGAACTAAAAATAGAGCTGGCACATATCGTAAGAAATTTTGTCATTTCACCATCACTTCTTGAGGTGAGTATTATGGGGCAGGCAGCTCCAAGAACAAGATTGGCAACTTCAACACCCATTGTCATAACCCATGCTTTATACAAAAAATTACCACCTTCAATATGGGGAACAACTAAAATATCAGCTTTACCTGCAACAGGATTATCCTTTAATCCCTTCTTTTCCACTGAATCTTCATACAAAGCCAGATCGTAAGAAAGAGGTCCATATACAAAAGCATCATCCCAATTTAATTCAGAAAGTTGCTGTTCAAGCATGCTCGTAGGTATTTTTGATGTTGGAACTTCATTAGCATCAAGCAGAGCAACCCTTGGTTTATCAACTCCTAAACTTTTTGCTGCTTCAATGGCATTTTTTAAAATATCAAAGCTTGAATCCAGCTTGTCATCAATAAATAATGAGGGGTTTATTGCTGGATCTGTCAAAAATATAAGCCTGTCAACAGAAGGTAGCTCAAAAATACTTATCAAAGATAATCTTCTACCTATATTGAGACCTTTTTCCTTATCAAGAATCGCCTTAACAAAATTCTGAGTATTTATCTTACCTTTCATAATAAGCTGTGCATCACCATTTTTGACAATAGACACACCTTTTTTAGCAGCATCGATTTCGTAGCTATCCCCGCTATCTGGAATATCAATGAATTCATAGTGAACTTTGTATTGCAAATGTTCCCTGCAATAATTTTCTGTTTTATTCAAATTCCCAACAAGAAAAACCTTGTCGACGATACCCTCTTCTATTGCTCTATTTACAGCACTCAAAGATGAATCGTCAGGGCATACTAAGGAGATATTTTTACGTGGTAAAAGTTTTGCAGCCTGAACCATATCCCTCATTTTTTTACCCTTAACCTGGTGTACCATAGATTCAGAATTAAAAACAACTACCAGTAGCTTTGCAGATGTGGTAACAGCGTTTATACAGTGTGGCAGTGAAGAATCAAAATACAATGTATCACCCTCATCTAAGATAAACTCTTCACTATCTACAATTGTTTTAACAGTTCCACTTAAAATATAGTGGAATTCCTCACCTTTGTGTTTGCTAAACTCTTGATTGTCTACCCTCATAACATCAACGATAAGAGGCTCCATGCTTCTACCAACATAATATGGAGCAAGGCTTTCATAGTCATAGGATTTTCTTCTTCTTACAGGAATCCTTTCCTCCCTCCTCGTTGAAACAGCTTTTTTCGGTTTAAATTCGTTGCCATATATAAGTGTAGAAACATCCACATTCAAAGCCTTAGAAAGCTTGAGCAACAAAGAGACTGGTGGGTGAGCTTCATTTGAAATAATCATATTGTAATCATCACGTGATATATTAAGTTGTTTAAGCAGGAAATCTATATCTGTGTGTTGTTTTTCAACATATTTTTTAATATTACTTCCTATAGAAAAACTCATATATACTCCTTCATAACATCTTCCCCTGTTAAAATCCTTTTGCCTGCATCAATGAGAGCCTCTATCTCATTTTCTCCTGCTTCAACTATAACCTTTCCTATAAACTTAACTCTATCAGATATAATACTAACAAATTTTTCACTAAAAGCAAGTCCACCTGTCAATACTATAGCATCTATCTCCCCATTAACAACTGTAGCAAGGGCACCTATCTCTTTGGCAACCTGGTATGCCATAGCATCATAATAAAGCTTACATTTCTGATCTCCATTAGCAATTCTCTCTTCGATCTCTTTCATATTTATACTATTAATATAGGAATACAACCCCCCTTTTCTTGAGACTACTGCTCTTAATTCATCTGGGGTATACTTACCTGATTTTATAAGATCTATAACACCATCAACAGGTAAAGATCCAGATCGCTCAGGAGAAAATGGTCCATCACCATCGAGGGCATTGTTTACATCTATAACTTCCCCTTTTCTATGTATACCAACTGATATACCCCCACCTAAATGGGCAACGATAAGATTTAAATCTTCATACTTTCTACCAAGTCTTTTTGATACTTTTCTTGCCGTTGCTTTCTGATTCAGTGCATGAAACATACTTTTCCTTTCTACACCATCAAGACCAGAAACCCTTGCCAATTGGTGCATCTCATCTATTACCGGAGGATCCGTAATTACAGCCTCACAACAATAAAAATCCGCAAACTGTTTTGCAATTATACCACCGAGATTTGCAGCATGCTGACCCATAACTCCAATTTTTAAATCTTCAACCATCCGATCATTTACCCTATATACGCCACCTTTAATCGGCTTTATAAGTCCACCTCGACCTACTATAATGTCAGGCTTTTCAGTTGAACTTAACTCAGAATCGACAAATCGTTTAATTAAATTAAACCTGAACCCCCTCTGTTCATATATTGAAGAGCAGGCATCTATCTCTTTTCTATCATGAGAAATTGAGTGTTTTTTCAAAAACGAATCTTTTAAAATACCTAATTTTGTTGATGTTGATCCAGGATCTATGGCTATAATTATCATAGTCACCCTCAATTGTTTAGTCATACTTAATATACATTATTCTATGACAAAAATCAATACCGATTTAAAACAATTTTAATAATTTAAAAAAATAGATATATCTCTGAAAAATAATGGATAAAAAAAAGGGGGCTAAGCCCCCCAATAATTACTTATGACAGGTTGTACAGCTTGTCCCATTCTTAACTTTATTCTCTTTATGACATGGGAAACAAAGCTCATTATGGAAAGAATTATTTGTTCCATCAAGCTTTGTTATCTTGACCTTAAGAGTACCCTCTTCTGGTTTTTCATGACATTTTGAACATTCAAACATCTCTGCATGTTTCTTGTGTTGAAAAACTACAGGTTTTTTTGTAGATTTAATAGAGTGTTGACTTGCAAGATCTATTGTTTCTGGAGCAATATCCATTAGTTCTTTAGGATTATTTGCCTTTAAAACTTTTGCAACCTCTGTTTTAGTAGCTTCATTCTTAGATTCAGCAGACTTTTTAGAAACAGTTTCTGCTTTTGGTTCATCTTTATAATTCTTTACCTTATCAACAAGCTGAGCCGCTGCATCAAAAAGATTATTAAAGTAGTCTGGATTATGTATACCCTTAGATCCATCTTTTTCAAGGACTTTGACTATTGTGTTTAGCTGATTAAAAAGAGCAAGCTGTCCAGGCTTCATCATTTCCCTTGTTGAAGCAAGACTGTCTCTTACTTTCACAAGCTCTGTCAATTTACCTGTATATTCTTTCTGTATATCAGTCATAATATTAGCGTAGCTTGCATCATGACAACCAACACATTTATCTGTGTTAGGTCTTGAAAATGCATTATCATGGCAATCAGCACATTTTAAATCAGCCATATACCATTTTACTTCATCAACACCCTTTATAGTAGTACCCTGCTGATTATTTTTCTGCATTGTATGGCAAGCTTCACAATTATCATTTGCAGGAGATTTCTTTCCAGCTGGTAAAGAATCATGGCATTTGAAGCATGTTTCCATCTTAGGTAAATTATGTTTGTTCCCACCATGGGCAACACCAAGGTGACAATCAACACAGTTTAAACCCTTTTCAAGGTGAAGTTTATGGTTAGGTTCTACACCAGTAACTACTTTATCTTTAAGAACATCAATTTTACCAAAAGACTCCCTGAACCTTGGATTTACAACATTATCTATCAACCTAAAATTAATTCCAATTGACATAACCTTTTCTTTTCTATTTTTGGCATTTATATCATCAGAGTGACAGTGTAAGCAGGTAGTATTGGGAACAAGCTTGGCAGCATATTTAGGATCTGATGCACCTTTAGCGAGAACTTCTAACTTATGCTCATGTGATTTAAAAAATTCTCCATAAAGATCACTTAGCCCCCCTATCTTTGCCTTCATATAACCCACAATACCAGGCTCACCATGACAAT
>JAIWOA010000035.1 GCA_020217115.1 Calditerrivibrio sp.
CTATACATTCAACTTTGGCAGAGGAATGCACATTCTTAGACCATGTATAATATTCTCCCAAAGGACCAACTTTTTGCTCTGGATGGCACTTACCACAAAATTTTGATTCGGATGTAAAATGCAATACTTCTACCTGACTAAAAACAAAACCTACAAAGATAACTACTACTAAAATCACAAATACAACAGGATCATTTTTTACGAATCTCTTAAATCTCTCCCACATAGCTTCCTCCAGCAAAGTGGTGGCAGTTACCTGCCACCTATTTTAGATATAAACAACTATACAACAAAAAGAAGTATCAAACTTACAACAAGTGCATAGATGGCAAGTGATTCGATCATTGCAAGACCAATGATCATAGGAGTCATAATTTTACCAGATGCACCTGGATTTCTTGAAATCCCTTCAACAGCTGAAGCAACTGCTTTACCTTGACCAAGACCTGTACCAAAGGCAGCAATACCCATTCCAAGACCAGCAGCAAGGTATATTGCCCAGGATTTACCTGTAGCTTCACCTTCAGCAGCAAAGGCACTGATAGCTGTCATAGCTAACACAGCTGCAATTAAAGTTAAAACACGAAACGCTTTTGACATATTAATGTCCTCCTTTTTTTATAATTTTTAGTGCGCTTCTTCTATGGCACCACTAATATAAATCATTGACAGCATCATAAAAACATAGGCTTGAAGTATTGAAGTAAAAAGCCCCATAAAATACATAGGTAAAGGTACCAAAAATGGAACAAGCATAAAGAGAATAGCAATAACAAGATCTTCTCCAAATATGTTACCAAAAAGCCTCATAGATAGAGACAAAGGTCTTGATAAATGTCCTATAAGCTCAATTATTATCATTAGGGGGGCAAGCCATGGAACAGGACCCATAAAATGGTGAATGTAGTGAGCCCCATGCTTTTTTATCCCTATATAATGGTAGGTTAAAAAAACAATAATTGCAGGAGCAGCTGTAGTATTTAGATTAGAAGTTGGGGACAGAAAACCAGGTATAAGCCCCATTGCATTGGAGAAAAAAACATAAATCCCTATAGCAAATATAAGGGGTATGTAAGGTCTACCTTCCTCTCCCATAGCATCTATGGCCATCTTTTCAATACCACCAACCAACATTTCGAAGACATTCTGTGTTCTGTTAGGAATTTCATTTCTCATTTTTGAGGCCATTGAACCTAAAACAAAAGTCAAAATTACAACTAAAGTAGTCATAAAAACATGAATATACTGTGCCTGAATTTCATGGGGCAAAAAAGAAAAAATATTAAGTGGGTGTTCCATCCAAATGCCTCCTATTTTCAAAAATTATATACAAAGGGATAGCTATGGTTAAAAAAGTAAGCCCAACTAACAATCCCCAAATATCTACATCACCATAACGAAAGAAAAAATATAAAACCAATCCTATTATCCCAATTCTAAAAAAACTGTTACCTGCAAAACCAGACAAAACTTTACCAGAAAAGCTTTTCTTGACATGGAATACCAAACCTATAAAATTAAGTACACTCAAAAAGTACCCCAATGCCATACTTTTAACAAAAGCTTTCCCCAAAAAAACCATGCATACTGTATACAATATTACAAAAAAAATCAACGATAATATTAATATGTTATGATAAAATTCAATTTTTTTTATCCAGGTCTTCATAAACATTTGCTCGTTTTATAAAATATATCATATTTTTAAAACCTGCAGCTATACCCATTATCATAAAAAATATTGTACAATAAGGTTTACTATTAAATTTTTTATCTAAATAAAAACCTATTAAAGTACCTATAGCAATTGCTGCCACAAAGGAAATACCTATAGAACCTGCATTCAACCAGTATCTAATCTGTTTAGAGTCTTTATTTTTCATCATTTTATCGACTTCAAAACCTCGTAATGGGTTTTTATCGTATAGTCAAGATCTTCGTAACTATGAGCAGATGATACAAACATCGCCTCAAATTGACTTGGAGCAAGATTTATACCCCTTTCGAGCATACCGTGAAAGAATTGTGCATATTTTTTTGTGTCACTCCTCAAGGCATCTTTAAAACTATTAACATTACCACTACAAAAAAACATACAAGCCATCGACTCTATACTATTAAAAGCGTAATCTATACCCAGAGATTTGCAATTTTCCCTGAAACCATTCCAGAGATACTCAGACTTTTTTCTCAGTTCAATATAAAAACTTTTTTCCAGCTTTTTGAGGTTGGCTAATCCTGCAGCCATAGCCAGAGGGTTACCACTTAAAGTACCAGCCTGATATACTGGACCAACAGGAGAAATCATCTCCATTATCTCACGTTTCCCACCATAAGCACCAACAGGCAAGCCGCCACCTAATATTTTGCCAAGAGTTGTAAGATGAGGGATCACACCATAATACTCTTGAGCACCACCAGGAGACAACCTGAATCCTGTGATAACCTCATCAAATATAAGAAGGGAACCTTCATTTTCGCATATCTCTTTTAATCCTTGTAAAAATACATCAGTGGGTAAAACAACTCCCATATTGCCAGCTACAGGTTCAACAATAATACATGCAATTTCACCTTTATTTTCTAAAAATAATCTTTTTACCGATTCTAAATCGTTATAATCTGCAATAAGAGTATACTTTGCCAGATCAAAAGGTACTCCAGGACTACTTGGTTGGTTAAAAGTTAAAGCCCCACTACCAGCCTTAACAAGCAAAGAATCTGAATGACCATGGTAACAACCTTCAAATTTTACAATTTTATCTCGCTTAGTATAACCCCTTGCAAGTCTTATGGCACTCATTACAGCTTCTGTACCAGAACTGACCATCCTAACCATATCAATTGAGGGTACCATATTAACAACTTTTTTTGCCAATTCAAGCTCAAGCTTTGTTGGAGCTCCAAAGGTTGTTCCATTCTTTAAAGCCTTCTCTATCTCAGATATAATAGCATCATCTGCATGACCATGGATTAAAGGTCCCCATGAACAAACATAATCTATATACTCTTTGCCATCAACTGCATAAATTTTAGATCCCTTGCCCCTTTCAATGAAAACAGGCTCTCCACCAACAGATCCAAATGCTCTAACAGGGCTATTAACACCACCCGGAATGTACTTTTTACTCTCTTCAAAGATATTCATCTTTCCTCCTGATTCAAATTTTCCATTTCAGCATATTTATCTAGAAGTTCATTTTCTACTTCTTCAATTTTCTTATTACATTGATCAAGTTTTTCCCAATCAGAACGACAACTATCCCTATCCTTATATAATGAATTTAAATAATTCTCAAGTTCAAAAATACTCTTTTCAAGTGCATTTATCTTGTATTTATCTACCTTCTTTCTTACACTTCTCTCTACTTTACCACTCGATATATCCCCAACAGATTTTTCTTTTAAGCCATCTTTTAATAATGGGTAATACTGTGTTACACTTACCTCACCATTATCAAAAAAGATAAACTTATCAACCAAACGTTCCATAAAATATCTATCATGGGATACCATTATTATTGTGCCGTTGTAATTTACTAAGGCATTTTTCAGCACCTCAACAGTTTCATAATCAAGATGGTTGGTTGGCTCATCAAGAACAAGAAGGTTTGGTTTCAAAAAGTAAAGTTTTATAAGGGAGATTTTGGACAATTCACCACCACTCAGGGAGAATAGTTTTCTATTTAGGTATTCATAACCCATCCCAAAACGAGGTAAGATATTATAAATATCATCAAAGGTCATCTCTACATCTATATCTATAAGCTCTTCAAATACTGTTTTGTCAAGATTTTCCCTGTATATCTGCTCAAAATATCCAAATTCAACCCTATCCCCCAAAATAAGCTTTCCAGACATTATACTCTCTATCCCACATATCGATTTTAATAAAGTACTCTTTCCAGAACCGTTTTTACCTATCAATGCAACTTTCTCACCTTTATAAACTGTAAAGGAGAATTTTTTTGTAAGAATTGTATCACCATAACCCAAAATGATATCCTCACCCCTTACAACTTCATAATTCTCCTCCCTCTTCTTCCTGAAACTAAAATCTACATTTCTCCATTCAAACTGATAGTTTTTTAATTCCTCTTCAACCTTCTTCAGATTGTTCATCCTTGAATTTACCTGTTTTGATTTTATGCCAGCCCGGTACTTGTCTATAAACTCCATCAACCTGATCTTTTCTTCCTCAAGCCTTTCTTTCCTTGTCAGAAGTAAATCCATATTTTTTTGGTAAACATCAATAAATTTTTTAAGACCCATCTTATAATGGGTTATTGTTTTATTAGAAATATATAAAATCTCTTCAGCAATATTTTCCAATATTTTTCTATCATGACTTACAAACAATACGGTCTTGTCAGTATTCTTTAAAAACTGTTCCAACCACTCTATCATTATGATATCAAGGTAGTTTGTAGGCTCATCCAAAACCAGTAAATTGGCATCAGATGATAGAAGTCTGGCAAGCTTAAGCCTTTCTAATTCCCCCCCTGAAAGTATTGAAACATCCCTTCCCCATTCACTCTCTCTAAATCCAAATGCAGACAACACTTCTCTTATTGTTGATTTATAGAAGTTGCCACCTTTTTTCTCAAATTCATCATAAAGTTCTGTAAGCTTAGCTGGATTTTCACAATTCTCCATCTCAATTTCAATGGCAAGAAGCTCTTTGTTCCCATTTAACATATAATCAAAAATAGTACCATGCTCATTTGTAATTTGGTCAAGGTAACCTATCTTTACACTATTAGAAATTATTATCTTTCCACTATCAGCTTCTTCAATACCCACTAAAATCTTTACAATTGTACTTTTTCCAGACCCATTGTCTCCAAAAAGAGCTACTTTCTTACCTTGCATCAGTGAAAAAGTAGCTCCCTGAAATAATAATTTGTCACCATAGGATTTGCTTACATTAGTAAAGCTTAATATTGACATCTAAAGATTCCGAATAAATTCTAACGATCTTTTTGTATCTTCCAGATTTCTATTTTCTATTGTTAAAAATTTTGGTTCATAAAGCTGCAAAAGTTTTTTTATGTCTATGACACCATCTGACAAACTGTTATGATCATCTCTATAACCATAGTTGTTATGAATATGCATCTCAAAAATTCTATCTCCCCAGATACCCAACCATTTCTCCAGAGATATTTCACTAAAAAGATTAAAATGTCCACAATCAAAACATAGCCCTATATAATCTCTACAAAAACTATCCACAATCATTTTCCCTATTGAAGGATTGACTTCAAAAACATTTTCAAAAGATATCAAATAGCCTCCATACCTTTTTTCCAAAACTTTTTGAAAATTTTCCACAAATTTATTTGCATAATAGTCTTCATCAAAATTATAAACAAACGGAGAATAATTATGATGGATAACTATATTAAGAACATTTATATTATTACAAAATTCCAGGGTATCCTTTAAAATAGAGATAGATTTTTCCATAACAAAAGGGTTGTGGCTTGCAATATTTACATCAAAAAATGGAGCATGAACAGTAAGTTCAATACCATCAAAGATTCTAAAATCAACACCCTTTAAAAGATCTTTTATGCTCAGTGTAAACTCTATACCTGCACCAAATTTACCTGCCAGATCGGAAAACTGTGGCAATGTCTCAATCTTAGATCTAACAAATCTCTTCATAAAAGGTATTTTTTTATTATGTTGTACTTACTATAATGCTCAAGAGATGTTAATCTGACAAAACACTCTCTAAGATCTTTACCAACAGCAAAAACACCATGATCTCTGACAATTACAATGCTATAATTTATCAAAGCCTCAGAAACATTTTTAGCAAGCTCAATACTACCACTCTTGCCATCTACAACAGGTATTTTTTTTAAAAATGGAAGAATCTCCCCAGCCTCTAAAGATACAAAATGTCTATCAATATTTCCCATCAAAGTAGAATATAGTGAATGGGTGTGTATAATAGCAGAAGCGATGGCATTTTGATATATTTTTCTATGAACTATAAGTTCAGTTGATGCAAATTTATCTGCGTCAGATGGATGCATGAGATCTACAGTTACTATATCATCCACTGTTAGTTCATCCAGCATACTACCTGTTCTCGTTATATTTATTTGTTTACCATCTGATATAGATATATTACCAAAAAAAGATGTTACAAGACCAGCATCAACTATTTTCTTCCCAAACTTTATTATATCATTCATCATATATTAAAAAAGGGGGAAAAATCCCCCTATATGTATAGTTTACATGATAATTATTCAGCTTTAGAAACAGCTTCACCCTCAACAAACTCTATTATCGCCATGGTTGCATTATCTCCACGACGAATCCTTGTTTTAAGAACCCTTGTATACCCACCAGGTCTTGTAGTGTACTTTGGAGCAATTTCTTTAAATACTTTTCTAACAGCATCTTTGTTGTGCAGTTTTGAGTATGCAAGTCTGATTGCAGACAAATCACCCTTTTTCCCAAGGGTAACTATCGGTTCTACAAAGGATCTTAGTACCTTAGCCCTATCAACAGTAGTTTCGATTCGACCTTTTTCAATAAGTGAAACAGCAAGATTTCTAATCATAGCCATTCTATGTTCTGTAGGTCTTCCTAATTTTTTTATTCCAGATTTATGACGCATCTTCGTCCCTCTCTAATTTATTATATCCTATAGTTTCGAGGTCCATTCCAAGTCCTAACCCAAGTTCGTGGAGAACCTTTTTTATCTCCTCAAGGGATTTTCTACCAAAGTTTTTTGTTTTGAGCATATCATTATCTGTTTTACTACACAATTCAGCAAGAGTTTTGATTTCTGCATTTTTTAAGCAGTTATAAGCCCTCACAGATAATTCAAGTTCCTCTATACTCTTATCGAGCAGCTCCAATATTTGATCGTTTTTAATTTCAGAATGATCACCGTATTCAGTGTTATCAGGTTCTTCAAAATTTATAAAAAGATCAAGATGATCTTTTAAAATTTTAGCAGCAAAACCTAAAGCATTTTCAGGAGTTATTGAACCATCTGTTTCAACCTCAAGGATCAATTTATCATAGTCAGTACTCTGACCAACCCTTGCATTCTCTACTTTAAAGTTTGCCCTTTTAATTGGCGTAAATATAGCATCAACAGGAATAACATGAATATCGTTAAATTTACCCTTCATTTCCTCAGAAGGAACATAACCTGTCCCTCTCTCAACAAAAAACTCTATATTAAGCTCAGCATTTGGGTCAGTTATTGTTGCAATATACTGGTCAGGATTCAATACCTCCACAGTAGAATCACCTTCTATATCTTTGGCAGTAATTATACCCTCACCTTTTTTCTTAATATAAACTCTTTTCTGATCGTGACTATTGGAATTCAGCTCAAGAGCCTTTATATTAAGAATAATATCCACAACATCATCAAGAACACCCGGAATTGTAGCATACTCATGGGTAATATCATTAATTTTTACAGCAACAACTGCTGTACCTTCTATTGTGGAAAGAAGTATCCTTCTTAAAGAGTTACCTATTGTAATACCAAATCCCCTTTCAAGAGGCTCAGCTACAAAAACACCAAATCTACTGTTATTATCAGGAGATGCTTCAAGCTTTTTAGGCTTTATCAAGCTTTTAAAGTTCATTAATATCATCAAATCTCCTCCTAAGAGTCTATTATTTAGAGTAAAGCTCGACTATTAAGTGCTCCTGAATATCATAATCGATATCACCTCTTTCTGGTAATCTGTTAACAGTAGCCTTAAAACTATCTTTATTTATTGTCATCCAGTCTGCAACTCCCCTACCATCTGAAGTTTCAAGGGATTCCTTAATTAAAACATTATCTCTACTTTTCTCTTTAAGCTCAATAACATCACCAACTTTTAAAATATATGAAGGGATATTAACCTTCCTTCCATTTACAGTAAAATGGTTATGTTTAACCAACTGTCTTGCCTGTGTCCTGCTGGAAGCAAAACCAGCCCTATAAACGGCATTATCAAGCCTGCACTCTAACTGTTGAAGTAAATTCTCACCAGTAATACCTTCCATTCTTGATGCCCTTTCGAAACACAATCTGAACTGTGTTTCAAGCATTCCGTATATTCTCTTAACTTTCTGCTTCTCCCTCAACTGAACACCATAGTCGCTCAATTTTTTTCTTAATTGACCATGCTGACCAGGGGGGTAACTTTTTTTCTCCAATGCACATTTATCTTTATAACAACGCTCACCCTTAAGGTAAAGCTTCATACCTTCTCTTCTACAAAGCTTACATGATGCTTCTGTATATCTAGCCAAGTTAGACCTCCATTAAACTCTTCTTTTCTTTCTAGGTCTACAACCATTGTGTGGAATTGGGGTTGTATCTCTAATCACGGTAATCTTTATGCCAAGGGACTGAATAGCCCTAACAGCACTTTCACGACCTGATCCTGGACCTTTAACATTAACCTCTACCTCTCTGACACCATAATCAACAGCTTTTTTAGCAGCAGATTCAGCTGCTATCTGAGCTGCATATGGAGTAGATTTTCTGGAGTTTTTAAACCCTTCAGTTCCACCAGCGGACCAACAAAGCACATTACCTGTCAGATCGGTAAAAGTAACTATAGTATTATTAAAAGTGGAGTGTATATGAGCAACTCCCCTTGGAACAATTTTCTTTTCTTTCTTTTTTCTAACCTTAGCAGCCATTATACCTCCTAGAGCCCTACTTTCTCTTAATTCCACGTTTACCAGCTAAACCTCTTCTGGTACGTGCATTACTACGGGTTTTCTGTCCTCTGACAGGCAAACCTGTTTTATGTCTTACTCCTCTATAGCAGTTTATCTCAATAAGCCTTTTTATGTTAAGGGAAATATCTTTTCTTAAATCACCCTCAACTTTGAGATTTTCATCGATATATTTTCTAATCGAAGAGATCTCCTGCTCTGTAAGATCTGCAACCTTTTTGTTACGATCAAGACCTATATCGTCAATTATTTTATTGGCGATATTACGACCTATACCGTAAATATAAGTCAAACCAATTTCAATCTTCTTATTGTTAGGAATGTCCACACCAGCTACACGAGCCACAAATATCCTCCTTAACCCTGTCTTTGCTTATGCTTGGGGTTATCACAAAGAATCCTTACTACCCCTTTTCTCTTAATTATCTTGCACTTATTGCAGATAGGTTTCACACTAGCTCTTACCTTCATTTAAACACCTCATTTTACTTGTGCCTGTAAGTAATACGGCCTTTTGAAAGATCATATGGAGACATCTCTACTGTAACCTTATCACCAGGAAGTATCCTTATAAAGTTCATTCTCATCTTCCCGGATAAATGACATAAAATTACATGTTTGTTCTCCAGCTCCACTTTAAACATAGCGTTGGGCAAAGCCTCGAGAACGATCCCTTCAAACTCAATTACATCATCTTTTTTCCCCATATGTGTCCTTTACATCGTTAATATTTCTGGTCCATTGCTGGTTATTGCTACAGTATTTTCATAGTGGGCTGCATATTTTCTATCCACAGTCACCACTGTCCAACCATCACTTAATACTGCAACATTCCAATCACCAACAACTACCATAGGTTCTATAGCCAAAACCATGCCAGCCCTAAGCCTTATGCCGCGGTTAGGTTTGCCAAAATTAGGAATTGTAGGCTCTTCATGAAGATTCCTACCTATACCATGACCAAAATAGTCACGAATTACGTTGAAGCCATTTTTTTCTACATGGCTCTGTATAGCATGGGATATATCCTGTAGCCTATATTTATCACTGGCATACTTTATCCCTTCAAAAAAAGATTCCTCAGTAACCTTCACAAGCTTTTTGAGGAGATTATCAACATCTCCAACACAAAAAGTGCGAGCGGCATCTCCGTGAAATCCATTTTTATAAGCACCAACATCGATACTAACTATATCTCCATCCTTCAGCTTTTCTTCTGAAGGGATCCCATGTACAACAACTTCGTTCAGTGAGATACAACTCGACGCTGGGTAACCCCTATACCCCTTAAAAGATGGTATAGCAGAACGGGAATTTATAATACTTTCTATAAAAATGTCAATACTTTTTGTAGAGACACCAGGTTTAATTTTTTCTTCAACTTTCTCCAAAACCTCTCTGACTACGTCACAAGCGGTTTTTAACTTTTCTATTTCATCTTTACTTTTTAATTCAACCATTAACCTAATATACCTTTAATCTGTCTGTATATATCATCCGTTTCACCAACACCATTCACAATGTGAAGTTTACCAGAATTCTTATAGTAATCCTTTAGAGCAGAAGTCTGATCATGGTATACATTTAATCTCTTTTGTATGGTTTCAGCCTTATCGTCATCTCTTTGATACAACTCACCACCACAATCGTCACAAATATTTTCAACTTTAGGTTTATTATATTTAATATGGTATACTTTACCACATGACTTACATGTACGCCTGCCAGTTAACCTCTCCATGATTAATTGGTCATCAACCTCAAGACTTATAATGTGTGTAAGACTTATATTTAAATCATCCTTGAGCATGGCATCAAGGGAAACTGCCTGAGGAATTGTCCTTGGAAAACCATCAAGAATGAAACCATTTTTGCAATCATCCTGCTTTAGTCTTTCCCTGACAATGCCAATAATAACATCATCTGGCACAAGTTTACCTTCATCCATATATTTTTTTGCAAGCTTACCAAGCTCAGTGCCATCTTTAACGGCACTCCTTAATATGTCACCTGTGGATATTTGAACAACTTTGTAATCATTGATAATATAAGCAGATTGAGTACCTTTACCTGCTCCTGGAGGCCCTAAAAAAACTAAATTTACCATGATCCACCCCTTGATTTTATTCTACCTTTAGATAGAAAACCATCGTAATTATGAGTTATTAGGTGAGATTCTATCTTATTAACAACATCCATAGCAACACCAACAACTATCAATACTGATGTACCACCAAAATAGAAAGGAACATTGAACATATGAAGTATAAACTGTGGTAATATCGCAATTAAAGAGAGATAGATCGCACCAGCAAATGTTAACCTCGAAAGTGTAAAGTCTATAAAATCTGCAGTATTACTTCCGGGTCTTTTACCGGGGATAACTCCACCACTTCTCTGAATATTATCAGCTATATCTGTAGGATTGAATATTATTGATGTATAAAAATAACAGAAAAACACTATAAGTCCTGTATAAAGTAAATAGTATAAAAAATGGCTTGGAGAAAGATAAAAACCTATCTGCTTTATAAAGGTATTACCTGAAAAAGATGATAATGTAGAAGGGAATGAAATTATTGAAGCAGCAAAAATTATTGGGATAACACCAGATGTATTCATTTTTAAAGGCAAATAGGATGTTGCAACATTCCCTCTAATTCCAGCAGAACCTCTTTTTATATACTGAATGGGAATTCTTCTGCTTGCAGCTTCCACAAATACAATACCTGCTGTTACAGCCACAATAATTAATAGAATACCTATTAGAGTAATTATCTGAAGTTCACCAGTCTGCATCAACCTGTAGGTATTCATTGAAGCTGTTGGGATGGCAGCCACAATACCTGCAAAAATTATCATTGACATACCATTTCCAATACCCTTTTCTGTAATTTTTTCACCTAACCACATTAAAAAAATCGTGCCAGCTGTCAATGTCAGAGCAGTTATTATCCTAAATCCAAAACCTGGGTAAAGAACAATTGAAGCACCAGTTGGAGATGTCATACCCTCAAGCCCTATTGCAATACCTGTACCCTGTACCATTGAAATGAGAACAGTTCCGTACCTTGTGTACCTTGTTATTTTGGCTCTACCATCTCCACCCTGCTTTTTAAGCTCAGCAAGGTATGGTGAAACAAC
>JAIWOA010000147.1 GCA_020217115.1 Calditerrivibrio sp.
AAAATAGATGGTAGTCTTGCATCAATATCTTCAACAAATTTGTCTCTATAAGCAAAAACAGATATTAACCAATTTTGCAATGGTGGTTTTTTATTATAAATTTCACCATAAACCCTTGGTACAATATAATCACCTGTTAGAATCATCTCCTGGGCTATTATTGCTCTTCTCGGTTCTTCATGATGCAAATGTACATTGGAAGATATAAATAACAAATCTACTAAAACAATTATTAAAGACAGAACAAATAATTTTTTGTCCACTTCTGTAATCTTTTTTAAAAAATTAACTTATCCTATTTTTATAATCAATATAATTAAAATCCCTAACAACTTCAAAACTGTTACCTTTTAAACTAAATCTGACTAATGAAGGTAAATGGATCCCATTGAACATAGTATTTTTTACAAAAGAATATAATGCCATATCTGTAAAAACAAGCCTATCTCCAATTTTTAGAGGATCATCAAAGGAATAATCCCCTATAATATCCCCTGAAAGACATGTAATACCACCAAGTCTATAGTTGTATCTCTTTTCATTCGGTTCTCCAGCACCCAAAATCTCAGGTCTGTAGGGCATAGCAAGAACATCTGGCATATGATTTTCTGCAGAAGTATCAAGAATCGCAATCTTCATACCATTGTTAACGATATCAAGAACTGTGGCAACAAGGACACCAGCATTGAATACAACAGCTTCACCCGGCTCAAGATATAATTCTCTAATATTAGGAAATTCCTTTTTGAAATCTGTCAGAATATTGACTAAAAGATCTCTATCATATCCATCCCTTGTGATATGGTGTCCTCCACCAAAATTGACCCATTTGACCTTTTCTATTATTCTATAGTATCTGTTTTTAAAACTATCAACAATTCTACCTAACACATCGGAATTTTGCTGACACATTGCATGAAAATGTAAACCATCGAGCAATGCCAAATCAGCATCAACAAGTTCATCAGGCTGTACACCAAACCTTGACCCTACCTGACAGGGATCATAAAGGGGAACCTCAACCTCAGAATAACCGGGATTAACTCTAATACCAATTTCTCTACCATTGGATTTTACGTAATCTCTGTATCTATAAAACTGATTAATTGAATTAAACACCACATGATCGGAAAAATCTACAACTTCTTTGATACTATTGTCGGTATAAGCAGGGGAAAAGGTATGAACTTCCTTTCCAAAATACTCCCTACCTAAAATCGCCTCATATGGACCACTGGCACATACCCCATCAAGATATTTAGATATAATGGGAAATACAGAGGGCATTGCAAAAGCTTTCAGGGCAAGCAATATCTTAACCCCTGATCTATCCTTTATCCCCTTCAAAACCATGCAATTATCTTCTATCAGATCTTCACTTATCAAATAAGATGGTGAAGGGGATATATCTATAATATGCTCTGGAAATTTATCCTTCAAAAAATCCAGATAGTCTCTGGGAGATTTCACGCTGGCAGTTCCCCATCAAAATCTTCAACCACCCAGGGTAAACCATATTTATTCAGAGCATCCATAAAAGGATCAGGATCAAGTTGTTCAACATTGTAAACACCCTTACCTGTCCATATCCCTTTCATAATCATCATTCCACCTATCATAGCTGGCACACCTGTAGTATAGGATATTGCCTGAGCTTGAACCTCTCTGTAGCAAGCAGCATGATCACACACATTGTATATGTACTTTCTAACTCTTTTCCCATCTTTTATCCCATCAAAGATATTTCCAATGTTTGTCAAACCTGTATAATTAGCAGCAAGAGATGCTGGATCGGGTAATAGTGATTTGAGAAACTTCATAGGTACAACTTTGCAACCTTCATAATCTACTTCATCAATCCTTGTCATACCAACATTCCTCAAAACTTTCAAATGGGTAAGGTAATTTTCTGAAAATGTCATCCAGAATCTAATTTTTTTAACCCCCTTTATGTTAACTGCAAGGGATTCAAGCTCTTCATGGTACAACAGATAACTCTCCCTTGGCCCTATCTGAGGGTAATTAAAGGAAAAATGGACAGAACCTTCCTCTATGATAGGAGGTGTTTCTACCCACTTACCATCAGCCCAATGTCTAACAACCTGTGTAACCTCTCTTATATTGATTTCTGGATTAAAATTCGTTGCAAAGGGATGCCCATGATTTCCAGCATTACAGTCAAGGATATCTATCTGATGTATCTCATCATAAAAATGTTTTTGAGCATAGGCAGAAAAAACATTTGTAACACCGGGATCAAAACCACACCCCAAAACAGCAAACAATCCAGCATTTTTAAACTTATCCTGATATGCCCACTGCCATTTGTATTCAAATTTTGCTGTATCAAGGGGCTCATAATTAGCTGTATCAAGATAATTAACTCCAGCCTCCAGACAGGCATCCATTATTGTCAAATCTTGATATGGGAGAGCTACATTAATAACTAACTCAGGCTTAAAAGAATTCATAAGTTTCACTAGATCTGCAACGTTGTCGGCATCAACTTGAGCTGTTTTTATATCTATATTGTACATAGACTTTATATCATTTTTTATCTTATCGCACTTCTCAAGTGTCCTGCTTGCAAGCATTATATCAGAAAACACGTCAGGATTCTGAGCACACTTTTTCACTACCACATTACCTACACCACCTGCGCCTATTATCAGTACCTTACCCATTATTCACCTCTTAAATTTTTCTGCTGAATTATTATATTAATGGCATTGATATGTCAAGGGTTTGGAAATATTTTTAGATATTTTTTACATTTTACTTGACTGTTCAATTTTTTGAACATATAATTGTTTTATAAAACATTGAACAAGGGGTGTATCTATGAATTACAATAATAGTATAATTTCTGTTCCATTACCACAAAATGAGCCTCAATTTTCCTATGCGCCAAACACAAAGGAAAGAGATCTCTTAAAATCAGCTCTAAAAGAATTAAAGTCACAGGTAATTGACATACCTCTAATAATTGGAGGTAAAGAGATAAGAACTGGTAATAAAGCAAAAGTGGTCTTGCCCCACAATCATAAACATATTTTAGCAGAGTATCACAAAGCTGGAAAGGAAGAGGTCCTACTCGCTGTAGAAGAATCACAAAAGGCATGGAAAGAATGGCAAAAGCTCAGGTATGAGGAAAGATTAAGTATATTTTTAAAAGCAGCAGAGCTACTTTCAACAAAATATAGATATCTCCTAAATGCAGCAACGATGCTATCAATAAGTAAAAACCCTTATCAGGCAGAGATAGATTCAGCCTGTGAACTGATAGATTTCTGGAGATTTAATTGTTATTATGCTCAACAGATATACAAAGAACAACCGATATACAGTCCAAAAGGTAACTGGAATTATGTTCAGCAACGCCCCCTTGAAGGGTTTGTCTTTGCTGTAACACCATTCAATTTTACAGCAATAGGAGGAAATCTACCAACATCTCCAGCCATCATGGGGAATGTTGTGTTGTGGAAACCTGCATCATCAGCAGTGTATGCCCCCTATTTTATAATGAAAATTCTTAAAGAGGCAGGTCTGCCAGATGGTGTGATCAATTTCATACCTGGTTCTGCAAATATTGTAGGGGATATCTGCCTAAAACATCCTTTACTTGCTGGTATTCATTTTACAGGGAGTACAGCTGTTTTTCATAAAATGTGGCAAGATGTGGGACAAAATATAGCAACCTATAAAAACTACCCAAGAATCGTAGGGGAAACAGGGGGAAAGGATTTTATTTTTGCACACAGTACTGCAGATATAAGGAAGCTTGTTGTAGCATTAATAAGAGGTGCCTTTGAATATCAAGGGCAAAAATGTTCTGCTGCTTCAAGGAGTTATATCCCAAGATCGATCTGGGACAAAACATGGGCAATGATGAAAGAGGAGCTTTCAAAAATTAAAATGGGAGATGTTGAAGATTTTACAAATCTTGTAAATGCAGTTATAGATGAAAAAGCCTTTGAAAACATAACAGGGTATATTGAATATACAAAATCATCAAAAGATGCAGAGATTATATTTGGTGGAAATTATGATAATTCTGTTGGATATTTTATAGAACCTACGGTAATTCTTGCTAAAAAACCTGATTTTAAAACTATGCAGGAAGAGATTTTTGGACCTGTTCTGACAATTTACGTTTATGAAGATGAAAAATTTGAAGAAACACTTGAAATATGTGATAAAACATCTCCATACGCTCTGACCGGTGCAATATTTGCAAATGACAGAAATATTATAAATATAATGATGGAAAAACTTGAATTTGCTGCAGGCAACTTTTATATAAACGACAAACCTACAGGTGCTGTAGTTGGTCAACAACCCTTCGGTGGGGGCAGAGCTTCAGGTACAAATGACAAAGCAGGTAGCATGCTAAATCTTTATAGGTGGGTATCCACAAGGGCAGTTAAGGAAAATTTTGTGGCACCAGATGAAGTTGGCTATCCGTTTATGCTTGATAAATAAGGGGTAGATATGTCTATATTAAATTTTTTAATCTCCAGAAGCATAATGCATGTCCCTGGTCCTATCGTTGGATTATTTGCAAAAAGCTATATAGCTGGTCCTGAACTTTCAGATGCTGTAAAAGTAACCAAAGAGCTCAATAAACAGGGGATAATGGCCACAATAGATATATTGGGAGAATTCATAAAAACACTTGATGAGGCAGATTACTACCGTTCAAAATGCATAGAAATACTCGATACTATAAAAAATGAAGGGCTTGATGCAAATTTATCTCTGAAACCAACACAAATGGGACTAAATATAGACAAAGATTCAGCATTTAAAAATATTGAACAGATTGTCGAACATGGTAAAGAATTGAAAAACTTTGTAAGAATAGACATGGAAGATGTAACATGCACAGACAATACAATTGATTTCTTTAGAAGACTCAGAGCAAATTTTACAAATCATGTGGGAATAGTTCTTCAGGCATACCTTAGAAGGACACCTTCAGATATAGAATCACTTTCCGATGGATACATGAATTTTAGACTTTGCAAAGGTATTTATAATGAAAAAAGGATACATGCCTATAAAGACCCACACATAATAAATCAGAGCTTCGTATACTGCCTTGAAAAGATGTTCCAGAAAGGTGCCTATGTAGGTATTGCAACCCATGATGAAAAATTGTTATTTGAAGCCATTAAACTAATCGAAAAATATAAATTAAATAGAGATCAATATGAATTTCAGATGCTTCTTGGAGTAGATGAGGAGCTGAGAAAAATAATAGTTTCATCAGGCCACAGGCTCAGAGTTTACGTACCATTTGGAAAAGACTGGCTACCATATTCTAGAAGAAGACTCAAAGAAAATCCAAATATTGCAAGACATGCATTAAGACAGATCTTTGGTATTCACGGTAATTAAGATAGTTTAATCTACAATAATTATAAGGGAGAATTTTTTCTCCCCTTTTTTTTACTTTTATTTGATTTTTTTTAATTATCCATTACAATAAGGGTATAGTATGTTTGGAGGCTACGATGGATTGGTTTAATGTTTCTGATAAATCTAAAAAAGAGACCTACTTTGCTTCTCCAGAAAAAAGCTCAATTTTCGAATTAAGTAAAGAAATAGAAACTATCTCAAAAAGTAACATCATGGATGTAGTTTTATATGCTACAGGCAATCTTCTTGCAGTTCTAAACAAAAATAGGCAAGTCATTGCATCTAATGACTATTTTTTGAAATATCTGGGTATAGAGGATACCGAACAGATCCTTGGACTAAGGCCGGGTGAAATTGTGGGTTGTGTTCATTCAGCAGACATGGAAGCTGGTTGTGGAACTTCAAAATACTGTAGTACATGTGGCGCAGCCATTGCAATAGTGACATCCTTAGCTGAGAATAGTGCCGTAGAAAGAAATTGTATCATTGATATAAATAATGGAGAAAAAACACTTATTTTTAAAGTTAGAGCTGTACCCTATGAAATTGAAAGTGTAAAATTGATATTTTTATTTCTTGAGGATATATCAGATTATGAACAGCTGAAAAATATGGAAAGGTATTTCTTGCATGACCTTAATAATACAATAGGAGCAATGAGTAGCTATATAGAA
>JAIWOA010000148.1 GCA_020217115.1 Calditerrivibrio sp.
GTTATTACACTTGCAGATCAGATTGCATCAGGTTTTGATAGAGATGATTATGAGAATCGCCAGAAGAGATCACCCCTCGATTACAGAAAAGTCAAGATGACACCCCTTCTAAGAAATGTTGCCCTTTATAAAGAAAAGAATTTCGACTACAGATATCCACTGGAAACTGTAAATTACAATAGCATCTTCCCCATAAAAGCCTCTGAGCAGACAAATGAAAGTGCAGAGGAATCATACAGAAAAATTATCGAATATTTTGAAACAAATTTTCAGAAACTGGATAATACGTCATTAAAAAACTTCATTGATGGTCTTATATCCCTATATGAGGATTCCTTTAGTTTCGTTCCTGCTTCAACAATTAATGAATATGATGACATATCCCTTTATGACCATTCGAAAACCACCGCAGCTATAGCAACTTCACTGTTTAAACATGGTGATAAATTGCCCCAGAGTGATGAGAAAAGTTTTCTCGTTATAAGGGGGGAATTTTTTGGAATCCAGAAATTTATTTTTTCCGAAGGTTCTGATACTGCAAAAAACCCTGCCAAGATTCTAAGGGGGCGTTCATTCTTTGTCTCACTTATGACAGAAATTGTTGCAGATATGCTTCTAACTGAGCTTTCCCTACCCTCTTTTAATCTTTTAATAAATGCTGCAGGTATGTTTGTGATTCTGGCAGACAACACGGAAAAAAGCAAAGAAAAAGTAAAAGAGATAGAAAAAAGGATACATGATTGGCTTTTTAAGAAGTTTTTTGGTGAAGTCTTTTTCGGTATTTTTACCACTGAAGCTACTCAAAATGACTTTACTGAAAAACATTTTGAAACACTCTGGTTAAATATACTTACAGAGATGGAGAAGGTAAAATTTGCGAAATTCGATCTTTTAAAGAGGGAAGGTGTCTTTTTAGATTACCACAAACAGTTTGATGATGGAAAAGAATGCAAAATCTGTGGAAGAGAAAGGGGAACCCATGGGGATATAGGGGATAACTGTAATGAACTTATAAAAATAGGTGAAAATCTTGTAAATGACAGACTTGGATATTTAGTTATCAAAAAGGTTGAATCAGGACCCGTTTTTGGAATTTACGACTATAGTTTTGAAGAATCTATAACCCATCAAAGCTCTTCACATGATACAAAGGTCTTAGATATATCGTTGAGTGGGAAATTTAGAGGTTATGGTAAATCAAAAATAAACACCTACGTAGCAAAAAATGGTTACACCATAAAAACATTTGAAGAGATAGCCTTTCCGGATGAAGACTCTGGAGCCAATGCCATTGGAGTTTTCAAAGCAGATGTAGACAATATGGCTGCAATATTTGCCATAGGTCTTGAAGAAAAAACTAATGGGGGGGAGAACCCCAAATTGACATTCTCCAGAATATCTCAGTTATCGCGTATGATAAACAACTTTTTTGCTTATTACCTACCCTACAAGTTAAAAACGAACGAAAAATACAAAGATATGTACACTGTTTTTGCGGGAGGTGATGATCTATTTATTATAGGCAGATATGATAGGATATTTGATCTTGCGATAGATCTCTCCAAAGAGTTCAAAAGATATACTGGATGTAATGAAGAGGTGACTATCTCGGGAGGAATAAGTATTTTCAAACCTAATACACCGATAGCATTCATGGCAGAGGTGGTAGAAGATAATTTAAACAGATCCAAACGATTGATTAAAAACGGGCGAAAAGGTAACCTGACCATTTTAAGTGCTACAGCTCCATGGGAAGATTTTCAAAGTCTACGGGATGAGATTTTGGAAAATAAACAACTTATACCTAAATCATCTTCATTCCAGTATAAATTACTAGAACTTATGGAGATGAAAATTCGGGTAGAGGATCCTTACTATAAAGATGATATCTTAAAAAATATAATGTGGCTACCCAGATTAAAATATATTTTGTCAAGACATATAAAGGAAGAAAGTGTCAGAAAAACTTTGTCTATCTACTTTTTAAAACATATTAACGAGAATACCAAAATTTTTAAATCTTTATCAATGCTGGAAATTTATAAAAATAGAAAAATAAAAAAATGAAGAGGTGAACTATGAATATGGACAGAAATTTTACTAACAATCAGTATGGTAAATTTCAAAAAAATCCCAAACCACAAATGGAATTACATGATATAATGAAAAAGTCCTTTAACAAAGATAACGACGACGCTACGTTAATAAGTAAAAATGCAGAAGAGGTAGCAGAAATAATATTTAAAGAATATGACTATCATAGAAAATCAAAAAATAAAAACTCTCAGATAAGAAAATTCTTTGATGAGCTCTTTGGGATCAAAATTAGGTTGGAATCAAGCAAAGATCCTGAAGAAGAATTTAAGAATGTAAAACCTCTGATATATCTTCTGGCATCCAAAGCAGCTTATGCAAAGGGGAGGGAAAAGATAGGGGAAAATCTCTATGAATTCTTTAAAAATAATTTTTTAGCTATATCCAGTTATAAAGATTTGAAAAGGTTTATTTTATATTTTGAAGCAATATTAGGTTATTACAAGTTTAAGAATCCAAAAGAATCTTAATAAAAATATATTGTAAGGAGATGAATATGGATAATAAAAATTTTCACATCAGGAAATTTACAGGAAATATTGAGCTTTTAAGTGGTCTTCATATTGGTGGTGGTGATACTGAGATGCATATTGGAGGAGTAGATAATTCTGTGATAAAAGATCCTATAACAAATGAACCATATATACCAGGAAGTAGCTTAAAGGGTAAGATAAGGACTTTACTGGAATATTTAGCAGGCTCCCATATAAAAACTGATGGGAAACCGCTCTCAGCATCAAAAGCAGAAAATAACCTTGAGCAGAATATTGTAAAATTATTTGGTTCAAGTGGCAGTGATGAGAAGAATAAAGATTTTGGTATATCAAGGCTTGTATTTTCAGATTGCTATTTAAATGAAGAATCGAAAAATCATATATTAAAATCCTATGGCAAGTATACAGAAATAAAGGCAGAAAACTCTATAGATAGGTTAAAAGGTACTGCTGATAATCCAAGATTTACAGAGAGGGTCATTAGAGGAGCAATATTCGATTTTTCCATCTCCATGAGAGTATTGCCAAATGATAATGAAAATGAACTTATGGATACCTTTATAAAAGGGGTGAAACTTCTTACCTACGACGCTCTTGGTGGATCAGGTAGTAGGGGATATGGTAAGGTAAAAATATCCTTTGATAACAAAGAAGTACAGGAGATGTTTGAAAAAACATTTGAGGGATAATTATGATATTGTATAAAATTAAGTTGAAACCAGAGTCAGCTTTTGGTTCACCACCGATATCGGATACCATTTTTGGTAATCTTATCTGGAGTTTTGTTCATATAGGTATAGATGTGGATAAGCTTCTGAGTAACTATATGGAAGAACCTTTCCTTGTGGTTTCAGATTTTTTCCTTGATGATCTTGGTGTTACACCAAAAATCCCATCAGTATACACTGTAGGTAAAAATAAAAAAGAGAAATTAGATATACTGATGAATAGAAAAGAGGTTAAAAACAGAGCCTATATCCCAATAGATTTTTTAATAAAGGAGAAAAAGCTAAGTAAAAAGATAGTTTTGGAAAAATCTGAATCCATCAGCAAAAATATATATATGAAATCACATGTAGTAAGGTGCTCCATAAATAGGATTACTGGGACTACTGGGGAGGGTTTTACCCCCTATTCTCTGGTAGAGAATTTTTATAAAAACAACTTTTTCACATTTTATTTTAAATGTGAAGAAAGTTTTTGTGAAAAGGTTATTGATGCTCTTTCCTATATGGGTCAGGTAGGATTTGGTAAGGATGCCACTGTAGGCAAAGGGAAATTTTCTGTATTAAAGGACTCTTTTGAAAAGATAGATTTAGGAGATAGCTCTTTTAATGATATCTATACCTTATCAAATCTTTACATGTATAATATCCCCGCAAAGGAGGCTTTTTATGAACCTTTTACAAGATTTGGTAAACATGGAGATATTCTGGCGATTACAGGCAATCCATTTAAAAATCCAGTTGTGACTGCAAGGCAGGGGGCAATATTGTTGGGTATTCCAGCTGATATTTTGAAAAAAGGTTATATAGGTAGTGGAATAAAGGGGTTATCCTACCATGAAAATACGGTATATCAGGGTTATTCACTTTTTATTCCCCACAAATATGAGGTGGAGCAATGAAAGTAGGTCATCAAGATATAAATAAGCTAAAGTTGGTAATTTTGACACCTGTCCATATAGGAACTGGAGAAGAAATTGAACCACTGGAGTACATTATAAGCAAAAATAGTAGAAAATTCTACCGAATAAATTTTTCAAAGTTTATGGAACTTTTAGATGAAAGTAAGAAAAAAGAATTTGAGAGAAAGGCAAAGTTACCCTCTACTAAGACTATTATGGAATTGAGGACTTTCATCAGAGACAATTTCTCGCAAGATTCAATGAAAGATGCTATAATAGAAACCACTGATGTTAGTGAAAGTTTTGCTGAAAAATACAATAATCTTCTTAATGAATTTGCAAGTAAAGGTCTAAGAGATGTCCAAATAAACCAATTAAGTATAATGGAATTGTATAGGAGTGGCACATCACCAGTAATTCCCGGTTCTTCATTAAAAGGCTCAATTCGCACCGCCATATTAGATAAACTTTTATCATCAAAAAATTCTAACAGTTATAACGAAAAAAATGATTATATTAAAAACTATTTCCACGGGAATAAAGATCCTTTTGACTCATTAAGAGTATCAGATTTTGTTAGGGAAAAGAGTGATTCTGGTATTTCCATAGGATATTTTGTTAATGCACCAATAGACAAATTCGATGAACATGCCTTCAAAGAGAATCTTAGTGTAATGTGTGAGTGTCTGTCAATGGGGAAGGCCTATAGAGGAGATATCAGATTTGTAGTAGATAATCATCTATTTGAGAAGGAAGAAAATTATTTTTTCAAACCTTTAAGGGATCTGATAAGCAGCATTGATAATCTTTTTAAAGTATGCAATTCCCATTACTTACCTATTTTGGAAAATGAATTAAAACTTATAAAGAAATCAAAACATGACAATCTATTTGTTAAAGCTTTAGAAGATAATTACCTCAATGATATCAAAAATGATAGAATTGCTATTTTAAGGATTGGTAAGCATAGTGGTGCTGAGGCTGTGACAATTGAAGGTAGGAAAATAGATATAAGAAAGAAAAAAGGTGAAAAATTAGTTAAAGATAGACCCACTACAACCTGGTATTTTTCAAAAGATAGTAAACCAAATGATTTAAAAGAAATATTCCCATGTGGGTGGATAATTTTAAAAAGGGATAATTAAGTTAAATTAAAATAAGATGTTTTCTCAGAGTTTCTATATGGCTTTAAGCCGTTTCAACCGTTGAGGTTGATGTGTTTGACAATTGAATATGATCTGTTAGAGATAAGTTGATGCTGGTCGCATGTTTAGTGTGGTGGAATATTTTTTAGTATTAATGGATTTTTTTAAGATGAAATTGGGAATTTGAAAAAAAGAGAGCTTTTCAATATTTATCAGATAGTTACTAAATAGGAGTAAAATAGTCTTTTGAGGATTTTTTCTTGTTATTTATCAATTAGTTATAAAATCAGGGGGTAGATTTTACAAAGTAGGGATACCCCCTCCCCCCCCCATTTCAAAAAAGTGCTTTACAAATTACTGAAAATAATATAAGAAAAAGGGGTAGGGTTGGAATTAGTGACCTGTTTAGAAGGGATTGCGACATAAGGAGTTTTCTGGCCAGTTCTGAATTCATTTCAGTTGGAATTAGTGACCTGTTTAGAAGGGATTGCGACTTTTTTTCAATTGTTTCAAAAAGTC
>JAIWOA010000036.1 GCA_020217115.1 Calditerrivibrio sp.
GGAAAATTTTTCAAACTGCTTTGAAACTCCTCCACCCTTTCACCATCAACGGTAAAGGCGAGGGCATACTCCTCTCCAGAGGTCAAAAAATAATCAATTGGAGAACTCAACCGGAACTTTTCTAAATGCTTCGTATCGAGCATAGACTCATATATAACAATTCTGCATCCACTTGTTTCAGAAATGTGCCCCAGATCTCTGCCTAAACCATCACTTATATCAATGCAGGATGTAACAAGTTCAGACCTGCCAAGAAAGTCTCCAAGCTTAACCTCTGCAATATTTTTATAATGAAGAAACTGGTCAATTTCATATGCTGCAATTCCAAGTTCCCTTTCCAGTGAAACTCTGGATAATCCCACCGGCCTTGATAAAAACAGAATATCTCCAGCCTTTGCTCCGCCCCTTTTTAAAACAAACCTATTCCTCTTCCCAATTATCGTAAAAGATAGGAACAATCCAGATTTTGAGCCTGTAGTATCACCACCTATAAGGGTTACACCATAATAGCCAAGGGATTTTTTAAGAGATAATCTCAATCTATCCATATCTATTGTTCCATCTGAGGATACACCAAATAATCCATAAAAGGGGGAAGTACCCCCCATGGCACAAATATCACTAACATTGGAAGTGATAAGCTTGAATATTATATTCTCCAATCCAGCATCCAATTTGAAATGAATATCTGACACGATAATATCCTTTGCAATCAGCATATCACCAATTAATGCAGCATCATCTCCTATCCCTATAAAATCTGGAAGCGTTTTAAAATCGATATCTTCCTTAAGCTTTGATATAAAGTGAAATTCTTTCATATCTATGGGAAAAACTCTCTAAATTTTTTTGCCACTTCGTAAGGTTTTTTGCTCCTGCAAAGTTCAGAACTGACAGCAACCCCCTTTACACCTATATTTGCCAGAACTTCGCAATTCGATAATTTGATACCACCAATTGCCACAGCAGGTATCTTTGTCAAGCCAACAAGTTTACCAATACCATGAGGACCTATAACAGGTCTAAGATCATCCTTTGTTGAAGTTTCAAAAGCTGGTCCCACACCAATATAATCTACACAACTTTTCTCAGCTGTATATATGTCATCTAAATTATTACAGGAGTACCCCGCAAGCATATCAGGATAGAGATCCTTTATTACATAGGGGGGTATATCCTTTACCCCCACATGAATCACGTCTATCCCAAGAGTAATAGAAAGATCAAGTCTATCGTTCATTGAAAGCATTACATCTTTATCTTTTAGCATATCTTTGATGCGTAATCCATTTTCATAACGCTCCTTAGATGTCAGTTTCTTGTCTCTGAGCTGGATAGCAGTTACTCCTCCCTCAACAACTTGTTGAACAAAATCATCCAGAGGGATCTGAAGCATATCCGATTCAAAAATCAGATAAAGCTTCAGATAATCACTTATCTTTTGTCTATATTTACTGCACATAATTTACCACACATTGTGCAAGAATTTACATCATTATTTTTCTGGAATTTTTCCCTCGCACGCACAGGATCGATTGCAAGGGAAAACATCCCCTCCCAATTAAGCTCTTTTCTATATTTACTCATCAAAAGATCCTTTTCATAAGCTCCTGGATACCCCTTTGCAATATCAGCTATATGGGCAGCTATTTTTGAAGCAATTACCCCTTCTCTAACGTCATTAATGTCCGGCAGGCATAAATGTTCAGCTGGTGTAACATAACACAAAAAATCTGCCCCTGCTGCTCCTGCAATAGCTCCCCCAATTGCACTGGTGATATGATCATAACCTGGAGCTATAT
The DNA here is from genome assembly GCA_020217115.1 of Calditerrivibrio sp. Lineage (GTDB taxonomy): Bacteria > Chrysiogenota > Deferribacteres > Deferribacterales > Calditerrivibrionaceae > Calditerrivibrio. The sequence continues at coordinate 1,803 of JAIWOA010000036.1, forward strand.
CTGTTGGCAATGGACCAAGTATGTAAAAGGGGACATCATTGCACAATCTCTTTTGCAAAATCATATTTGACTGTATCTGATTCAATGGAACATGCCCTGGACCTTCGATCATAGCTTGCACATTCTTCTCTTTTGCCCTTTCTGCAAGTTCACCCAGTATGATAAGTTCATCTATCTGAGCCCTATCAGTAGCATCTGCAATTGCACCGGGTCTGAACCCATCCCCAAGACTTAATGTAACATCATATCTGTATGCAATATCAAGCAGCTCATCGTACATTTCAAAAAGTGGATTCTCTTTCCCATTTTTTCTTATCCAATCAGCCAGTATCGAACCTCCCCTGCTTACAATACCACAAACCCTATTTGTCCTATCCATCCTTGTTACAGATTCTTTTGTAACTCCGCAGTGAACAGTAATATAATCAACACCAGCTTTGCACTGCTCCTCAATAGATCTCAATAGCTTTTCCCCATCCATTTTATATGTAGGGATATTCTGATCTGCTAATCTTGCAGCTACAGCATAAATTGGAACAGCCCCCACCATCACAGAAGATTCAGCAAGGATTACCTCTCTGATTCTTTCAAGATCACCACCTGTAGAAAGATCCATAACACTATCTGCACCAGCCTCAATTGCCACCCTGAGCTTTTCTCTTTCTATATCAAGTGTTGGGCAATCACCACTTGTACCTATGTTTGCATTTATTTTCGTTCTTAGATTTTTCCCTATCCCCATTACATTTTTAAAATTCCTGTTCTTATTTTTTGGAATTACCACTTTCCCATCAGCTACCAACTTCATCAGTGTTGAAAGCTCGATATTTTCATCCTTTGCAATATACTCCATCTCCTTTGTAGGAATACCTTTTTTTGCAGCTTCAATCTGTGTCATTTTTTCCTCCATTAATATATTTGATAAGAATTGGGTGTAATAAAAAAGCCACCCGTAAAATACACGGATGGCTTTTTAGTCACCCGTTCCCTTCGCCGGCATTACCCGGATCAGGTTCGAGGGGTATTTCTCAGCCCCATAAAAGGAGCACCCCCACGGATATTTAAAATATAAACATTTTAAAATAAAAATCAAGGTTTTTTATTGACATAAAGGTATCTTAACTGTAGTTTTAATCTAAATAATACCCATTGGAGGAAAGAATGCCAAGATACAGATCTTTCACATCAACTTCAGGAAGAAATATGGCTGGGGCAAGAGCCCTGTGGAGAGCAACTGGTGTAAAAGAGGAAGATTTCAATAAAAAGCCTATTATAGCTGTTGTAAACTCCTTTACACAGTTTGTACCCGGTCACGTTCATCTTAGAGAAATAGGTAAAATGGTGGTAGAAGAGATAGAAAAAGCAGGTGGTATAGCCAAAGAGATGAATACTATAGCAATAGATGATGGTATTGCAATGGGTCACAATGGTATGCTTTACAGTCTTCCATCAAGGGAGCTTATTGCAGACTCTGTGGAGTATATGATAAATGCCCACTGTGCAGATGCTATGCTATGTATCTCAAATTGCGACAAAATAACTCCCGGAATGCTTATGGCAGCAATGAGACTAAACATCCCAACAATAATAGTTTCAGGTGGACCAATGGAAGCAGGAAAACTTATATTAAAAGGGGAACATAAAAAAATGGATCTGGTAGATGCAATGGTGGCTGCAGTTGATAGTAAATTTTCAGACGATGAAACACTTGTCATAGAAAGATCTGCCTGCCCCACATGTGGATCCTGTTCAGGGATGTTTACTGCAAATTCAATGAACTGTTTGTCAGAAGCATTGGGGCTTGCACTACCCGGCAATGGCACAACACTTGCCACACATCTGAAAAGAAAAGAACTCTTTCAGTACGCATCAAAAAGGATAGTTGAGTTATGTAAAATCTATTATGAGCAAGATGATGAATCTATTCTACCAAGATCCATAGCCACCTTTAAAACCTTTGAAAATGCAATGTCCCTTGACATAGCTATGGGGGGATCAACTAATACTGTACTGCATCTTCTTGCAATTGCAAATGAGGCAGGAATTAATTTTACTATGAAGGATATTGACAGATTATCGAGAAGAGTTCCCCATCTATGTAAAGTAGCTCCATCAACAGACAAGTACCATATGGAAGATGTACATAGAGCAGGGGGAATTTTTGGAATTCTTGCAGAGCTTGATAGAATAGGCATTCTGAACAGAGATTGTGGCACAGTACATTCTAAAACAATAGGTGAAGCAATAGAAAAATGGGATATTTTAAAGGGGGATAAAGAAGCAATAGAACTATTTTCTGCCGCTCCAGGGAATATCCCGACTCTCGAACCATTCTCACAAAATAAGAAGTGGGAGCTTGATTTAGATAGAGTAAATGGTTGCATAAGAAATTATGAAAATGCCTATAGCAAAGATGGTGGTTTAGCAGTACTCTATGGTAATCTTGCAGAGGATGGATGCATCGTAAAGACTGCCGGTGTAGATGAATCGATCCTGACATTTAAAGGAAGAGCAAAGGTATATGAAAGTCAAGAAGATGCTGTAAATGCCATATTATCCGATAAAATAGTTCCGGGGGATGTGGTGGTTATAAGATATGAAGGGCCAAAAGGGGGACCAGGTATGCAGGAGATGCTTTACCCAACAAGCTATCTTAAATCAAAGGGATTAGGGAAAGTATGCGCCCTTATCACAGATGGTAGATTTTCTGGAGGAACGTCAGGACTATCCATAGGTCATGTATCCCCTGAAGCTGCGGAAGGGGGGAATATAGCACTTATAGATGATGGGGATGAGATATTAATAGATATTCCGAAGAGAACAATAGAAATAATGGTAAGTGATGAGGAGCTCAATTCAAGAAGGGAACAGTTAATTAAAAATGGTGGATTTAAGCCTAAAAAACGTAACAGAGTTGTATCTCAGTCACTCAAAGCCTATGCACTCTTTACAACAAGTGCTGCAAGGGGAGCAGTAAGGGATATAAGCAGGTTTGAATAGATATTTTTACAGGGAATTAGCTCCTATTATTACGATATACTTTCTATAGACTATTCTATATAAAATAAAAAGAGGTGAGAGATAACCCCTCACCTCTAAAAAAAAAGATTTAAACATTAGTATCTATAGGTAAGTTTTACATAGTAATTTGCAACTTTGTCCACTACAGGCATCATTACATTGTAAGGGATAACATCCTCGATTTTCTTTGGTTCACCCATAGGGCTACCACTACCAGTGTATTTATAATCACTCATTGTGAAGCCAAAAGTTGCAAAGAAGTTATCTCCAACTATTGGCTGATGATAATAAACTTCATAAACATTACCACGAGTAGCTAATTTAGTAGAATCTGTTGTAGCCATGAAAGGCAACCAGTATTTGCTTCCATAATTGTATTCAACACCGAGCTTACCTTTAGTGAAAGGTAATGCAGGAGTCATAACTCCAAGCCATACAGAATGACCTGTCCTTGATTTTCCATCAAGCAGCTTATCTTGTCCCATAAATTGATACATCGGGTTATTTGAGCTCCCATCTGGATGTGTTTTACTCAAAGAATAGGAAGCAAACCAGTTAAAACCAAATGTCTCACCCTGAGCCAATACGGAGTGAAGTTCTATATCACCTACTTTGCTTGTTGGCTCAATCCTTGAGATATAACCACCAAAATTTGGCACCATAACATATGTAGGATTGGAACTGTTGTCATAACCACCACTTCTCACATAAAATGGGAATACAGATGTGCCAACAAAGCCATCAGTAATACCTGCACCATAGGCATAGTTATACCACAATTTGTACTGGTCATTGTCAAAAGCCCTCAAAATAAAACCATAAAAATGAACATCGTTTACATCTGCAGTAGAATTTAAGGAGTTGTATGTACCATACTGCCCTTCAAAACCCTGCCCATAACAAAGCTTGAAATTAAAACCGGGGATCCCTGTCAATTCCTCAAGGTCAAAACCAAGTGATGCTCCATCAAAATTCATCTGAATGATAGAAGCAAGTGGGGAACCACCTAGAACTGCATTCTCATGGTTTTCCATACCAGCACCATAAGCTGCTGGTCTTCTACCAAGGGAAAAATGGTATGGTACAGACCCAATATTATTGGAATATACAAAATAAGCTCTCTCAACATGGATACTGTCATCTCCAGGAACCTGACCTGAATTCATATCCATGTTCATACTCCCCATAGTGCCATTAAAAAAATGTTCTGATATTGACTCACCATAGGCTTTGTACATTACAAGACGTCCAGTAAAGGAGAGATTTTCATTTACTTTACTGCTCATCCTCACCCTTAATCTGTTAGTCATGAAGAAGTCATTGTTTGTATCATATTTTTTTACCTTTGATGGATCAAAAAAACCCTGATTATTAAACATTGCTTGATAGTTTGCCATAGTAGCAGGAATATAACCACCCGAACCATTAGACATGGTTGCATATGTATTAGATACTGAACCTGGTGCATAGCTGTACATCGCACCATTTGCAATGTTATTCATCATATTGTTAAGCTTGTTATTTAATTCATTATTGAGTCCCCTTACATCAGCAAACTGAAAACTGTCAAGTCTTGTGGTAAATTCAATACCGAGGCTTACCCTATCAGTTACTGTGTGCTGCTGCATTTTTGACATATCCCTTGACATCTCATCAACCTTTTTCTGAAGCTCAGATATTTGAGCCTTTAAGGATGAAAGGTCTACATCCTGAGCTGAAGCGATAGCTGAACCACAAATAAGACCTGCTGCAATTAAAGCGACTAATTTTTTCATAATTCCTCCATAACTTTTTAATAAACATACTATCTGGTTCACCACAAGAACACTTATATAACAATATATTTAAATAAATATATGTTAAAACTAAAAAACAACACCCAGAAACAGATAAAAGGGGGGTGGCCCCCAAAAAAATTAATTAAATTCTAACCGCAAGTTTCTGGTTGATCTGAATCCATAGCGTGGTCATAAAGATACTGGAATACATTTTCAGTGTTAGCTTTTTTACCATGCTTCTTAACACATGCATCAATCTTACCCTTGAGAGATGACCACTGTTTCTGAGTCTTAGATGTTGGGCTGAGGGCTGGGACATTAGACTTTGATCCATCATGGCAAGCCTCTCTACATTCCCCTTTCCACTCTCTTTTACCTTTCCTTGCATCACCTGCAGCAAAGGCGATAGAAACAGCAAATACAGCTATTAAAGCTACAGCTAAAAGTTTTTTCATATACTACCTCCTTTTTTTGGCTCATTGGCCTTTTATATTTTTATTGTAATATTCCAATTATACGATATTTTTATCGAAAACAATCCATAAAAACTCTTCCAGCTCCCTAACAAACTTAGCCACAAACTGAGCAGTTACTCTATAAAATTCCAGCTTAGAACCATCCGTAACTCTTTTTGAGAAATCATCTACCATAGAGGAAACATACTCTTTTAAAACCTTCTCTGCGACAGATATCTTTCTAAAATCAGTTTCTAATGCTCTGGATAATAAAAGTCCAATAAACTCAAAAAGTATATATAGATTGTCCTCAACATCCTTAACATCATCCCTGAGCACAAAACCCTCTTCATGCATAATATCCCTGAGCTTTATGGTTGAATCCCTTAGCAGAAGCTTCTCTTCTGATGTATAAACAGAAGAGTAAAGCGGAGCAATAACCCCACCATAATTTGCAACAAACAACCTCACGTACTCTACTTCTAAATCCTCCTGTAAGGGCAAATCTGGAGATGAAAGCTCATAATCCAGCAAAAAAAACTTAAACTCATCAAAATAATCCCTCAAAGACTTGTAAACATTGCTATCAGGATATCTAAATATAAGAGAAAGATAAATACAAAGATTAGAAAACATACTCAAAGATTCTTTCAAATCTGTTTCCTCAATACTTTTAACATTCTCTAAATCAAAATCTTCAATCAATTTGATACCTCTTTACTATATTTACTGCCTATAATAATACTTATTTTTAGAAATTTGTAAAGTCTTTTTTTGTATACAATATACAACATTATTTTTATCGATAAACTACAAAGTGGGTAAAATAGACTTCTTTAATCACTTCTTTTCCGTAATAACTATTTAACATTTTTTTTATCTTTATCTTTATCTCCTCTTTTGCTGCAGGACTTTGAACCTCTCCCATGTCCGAAAGGGTCTCAGAAATCATTGCTGTAACTTTTTTTCTATCAGCATCCACTACAAGTGCCGATTTATCATCACTTATTTCAAGCATCATATTTAGATTTGCAAATTTATATGTTTGATTATTTCCGCTTATTATAACACCCTCAATCTTTACCTTAGGTTTATTGTATGGTTTAAACGTTGATGTAATCTGATCTTTATATATAAAAAATATAATAACCGACATTATAAGAAAAACACCAATAACCTGAAAAACTATCTTCATACTGCCTCCTTAGAAATGATACCAAAAATTCTAAAAAAATCAAATATACCTTTAAGTGAGCAAATATTCTATAAGTAAAATAGTTTTCTTTAAAAATGAACTTTGATCTATATAATAAAAAAGCCCCCTAACGGGGGCTTTAGATTAATAACCTCTTTCGAGGAGCATTCTTCTGATTCCAACAATAGCCTTTGTTGGATTAAGCTGTTTTGGGCAAGCTTCAACACAGTTATAGATTGTATGGCATCTCCATACCCCATTTTTATCGTTAAGTATAGGCAACCTTTCTTCAGCACCCTCATCCCTTGAGTCGATAAGATACCTGTAGGCTCTGAGGAATGCATTTGGTCCCAAATACTTTTCATCTGCCCAGTAAGATGGACAGGATGAAGAACAACATCCACAAAGAATACACTCATAAAGACCATCGAGTAACTTCCTGTCTTCTGGAGATTGATAATATTCCTTGTCTGGGGCAGGACTTTTTCTAATAAGGTAAGGTTTAACTGTAATGAACTTCTGGAAGAAATCATCAACATCAGTAACCAGGTCTCTAATAACCCTCATACCAGGCAAAGGCTGTATAACAATATGATCAGTTCCAAGATCTTCTATCTTTGTCATACATGAAAGCATATTTACGCCATTTACATTGATACCATCTGAGCCACAAACACCCTCACGGCAAGATCTTCTAAAGCTGAAGGTAGGATCAAGCTCCCACTTTACTTGATTGAGACCTTCAAGCAATAACATACCAATTCTTCTTATCTCAACTTTATAGGTTTGGTAATATGGCTCTTTATCTTTTTCAGGATCATATCTAAATATCTCAAATGTCACAAACTTATTTGTACTCATCATCATCCTCCCTTAATTAGTATACTCTTGGTTTTGGTGGGAAAGTTTCCACTGTGAGAGGCTTCATACGAACAGGTCTGTAATCTACCTGAATATTTCCTTCACCATCTAATGTAACCTCAGTATGTTTATGGAAGTTAGCATCATCCCTTTCAGGATAATCTTCCCTTGCATGGCCACCCCTTGATTCTTTTCTAAGAAGTGCTGCTTCAGTAAAAGCTCTGGCTACAAGAACCATATTATTCATCTCAAGAGCCTCTATAAGTTCAAGGTTATATACGGATGATTTGTCATTAACTTTATAATCATCAAGCTGCTTAGACATATCTACTAAAATACCCCTGGCAGTTGTCATACTCTCTTCAGTCCTGAAAACACCAACATATTTTTCCATTATTTCAGTCAATTGTTTATACATTGGTCCAAAGGTATTTTTCCCATTCCCATTAAGAAACTTTTGAACAAGGGCAATCCCTTCAGCACCTGCATTTTCAGCCAATGGAACAAATCCAGACTCCTTAGCATATTTAGCAGACTGTTCACCAGCAGTCCTACCAAATACAACAAGATCTAACAAAGAGTTTGTTCCAAGTCTGTTAGCCCCATGAACTGACGCAGAAGCAATCTCACCAGCTGCAAAAAATCCAGGTACTGTTTCTTCTGGATTTGCACCTTTACCTCTGATAACATTTGTAAGATAATTAGTAGGTATCCCACCATTTTGATAATGGGCAGTTGGCATAACCGGAATTGGCTCTTTAGTACAATCAACTCCAGCAAAAACAAGACTAAGTTCATGAATTCCTGGAAGCTTTTCATGTATTGCCTCTGCACCAATGTGGTCAATTTTAAGAAGTACATGATCCTTATTAGGACCAACACCTCTAC
>JAIWOA010000037.1 GCA_020217115.1 Calditerrivibrio sp.
CAGCAAGAACCTCTTTGACCATAGATCTTGAAACAATATCCCTTGGAGCAAGATCTTTGATTGTTGGAGCATATTTTTCCATAAATCTCTCACCTTGAGCGTTAAGAAGAATACCACCCTCCCCTCTTACACCTTCAGTGATAAGGTTACCAGCAAGATATATACCTGTTGGGTGGAACTGTATAAACTCAGCATCAGACCATGAAAAACCTTTTCTAAGAGCTAATGCAAGTCCATCACCAGTATTTATATGAGCATTGGAATTTGTCTTAAATATCCTGCAACATCCACCTGTAGCAAAAACAACTGCTTTAGCGTGGAAAAGGTGAAATCCACCATTTTTGATATCCCAGCAGAGTACACCATTTACAGCCCCTTCATTAGTAAGGAGCTCAAGAGCATAAAATTCACTGAAAAACTGAGTCTTCTGAGAAACAGCCTTTTCAAAAAGTGTCTGAAGCATAACGTGACCTGTTCTATCGGCAGCATAGCAAGCTCTTTTTACAGGTCTTTTACCAAACTCTGCAGTATGGCCACCAAATGGTCTTTGAGCTATTTTGCCATCAGGAGTCCTGCTAAAAGGTACACCGATATGCTCAAGTTCAATTATATATTGAGGAGCAAGCTTTGTCATATATTCACATGCGTCCTGATCCGCAAGATAATCACTCCCCTTTACTGTATCATACATATGCCAGATCCATTTATCCTCTTCAAGGTTACCCAATGAAGCAGAAATACCACCCTGAGCAGAAATAGTATGGCTTCTTGTAGGATAAACTTCAGAGATAACAGCAGTGTTAACATATTGAGATGCTACCTGTGCAGCATTAAGACCAGCACCACCTGCACCCAATATCACCACATCAAACTTATGATATTCTATTTTTACAGACATAATTCTCTACCTCTCTTTAATTTTTATAAACCAGAAACCACTTTGAGTGCCAATACAGCAGCAGTAACACCCACTATCCAGTAGATTGCAAAAATAATGGCTCTCCAGATGGTTGAAGATACATAATCATCAGTAATCATCTTAAATCCATTCATAGTGTGAAAAATACCAAAAGCAAAAAGAGGTCCCAAAACCAGGCTTTTCAAACCCCATTCGCCAGACTTTATCATAGAAAAAAAGTGAATTGCAATAACAACTATCAGTATAACACCTGAAACTCTCTGTAAAAGCCACTCAAAAAGTCCAGAATCACTGGATCCGTTAAATTTATAACCTTTTATCATATAAAAGCCCCCTTATGAAAACAGTGGAATAGCACCGATTATTGTAACGACGATAGTAAGAAGTATAACAACCATAAACTGTTTTGAAAATACTTCCCTCTCAGAGCCGTTAGAAAAATCGATCAATACTATTCTAAAACCGTTAAATGCATGGAAAGCAAACGCTATTAGAATAATGATACGAGCGAAAGCATTTCCTGTCAAAGCACCAAACCAATCTGCGTATCCAGCTTTACCAAAAATATGGAAAATCAGATACAAACCTAATACTACACCAGTAATGCGATGAATAATCCACGCCGTCATTCCAGTGTGTTTTTTGTAGGAAACCTTTTTGGGATAGGTTACCAAATCTTTTCTTGGCATTTTACACCCCTTATATTTTATTTTACAAACATTGTTAATAATTCACCAAGATCAATCTAACAAAAAAAAAATTTTTTGTCAACATTTCTGTATACAATATACAAAGAAATCCAACAATATTAACTATTCAATAAGTTAAATCTTTATATGATATTTATAATTTCTATAGGCAAAAAGAATAACTTCATTTCCAACAATGTTTTATTATAAAGAAACAATATTTTTTTAATAAAAGAATCAAACTAAAAGAGCAGAAATTCTTTCAACACTTAAACCACTCTGGGCAAGAATAGCTCTGGAGGTATCAATTTTCATACTTGCAGCTGCTAAATTTGCAAGATAATTCCCAAACTCAGAGGGATTTTCTATATCTTTATAACTACTTAGCTCAGCCACAATTGCCTTGTTCTCAATCTGCTGAAGACGGTAAGATACCCTTGCAGAATCTAAAACAATTTTACCCAAAGATGATCCCACATCTGATAACCCTGAGTCTATAGAGGCTTTTCTTGCAAGGGAGGCTATATCTATACTGTTTATTTTTCTGGGAGAATTTTGAGAATATTTGCTAATATTTCCAACATTTTTAGGTTCATACTTGCTAAAATTTTCAGTACAACATCTTAAGTCAGAAGCATCTATTTTCAACATGACGCACCTCTAAGGTACATCCATGTATCATATATTTGCATCCATGCATTAACGGTATCGGATAAAAAATAAAAAACTTTAGAATTTTTTATAAAATTTATATGTTGAAATTATTCCACAATGAATGTAAAAGTTTTAATTATGAAAAGGAATAAAATAGTTATAACAATGGGTGATCCGTCAGGTATAGGCCCTGAAATAATTTGTAAGTTCTTTGAAAATAATCATAGAAAAGATTATGATATTATAGTAGCTGGAATAAAAGAGGCTTTTTTGCCATACAAAAAGGTAGATTTTGATATAATAGAACCAGACTTCAAGGATGAAAGACTATTTCCCATAGGTAAAATCGATAAAAATAGTGGAAAGGCAGCCATGCTTTCCGTAGAACTTGCCGTAAAAATGATTCAAGAAGGTAAAGCGGATGCCATAGTAACAGCTCCAATAAATAAGAAATCTATACAGATAGCAGGATACCCTTTCCCTGGACACACAGAATATTTAGGATACCTTACAAATAGTAAAAACTATTCAATGATGCTCATTGGTGACAGGATAAAAACGGTACTTGTAACAACCCACACAGCAATTAAAAATGTAACCTCACAAATTACAATGGAGAAAATAATAAATAGTATAGTAAATGCAAGCAATACAGGTAGCTTTTTTGGATATAAAGACCCACATATAGCTGTATGTGGACTAAATCCCCATGCTGGAGATAATGGAGCAATAGGTGATGAAGAAGAAAGAATAATAACTCCAGCTATACAACACTGTCGAGAAAAAGGGATAAATGTAACAGGTCCATACCCAGCTGACACACTTTTTGCTAAAATGCTAAATGGATTCTGTCATTTTGCTGTTGTAATGTACCATGATCAGGGATTAATACCTGTTAAGATGGAAAGCTTTGGCAATGCGGTAAACGTTACATTAAATCTCCCTATTATAAGAACAAGTGTAGATCATGGGACAGCTTTTGATATAGCAGGCAAGGGGTTAGCATCTGAAGGATCCCTCAGAAGAGCGGTAGAAATAGCAAATTTGATGGTGGAAAATGTTAAATCTATTGGAAATATATAAAAACGAATACTTAAAGACAAAAAAGTCACTTGGACAACATTTTTTAACTGGACAACATTTTATAGAAAAGATTCTCGATACAGCTGGAGTAAGTAAAGACTCAAATGTACTTGAAATAGGGCCGGGATGCGGAGTGTTAACTCAAAAAATTCTTGAAAGGGGTGCAAAATTACTTGCCATAGAGATAGATTCAAATCTCGTAGATTTTTTGAAAAGATACCTCCATTTTTATGACACATTCTCCATCATAAATAAAGATTTTACTGAAATAGGTAGAGATGAAATTGTAGGTAAATATCACTTTATAGGGAATCTACCATATTATGTTTCCACTCAAATTCTGACAAAATGCACTGAATTTATAGACAACTCCATCGATCTGACTTTTATGTTTCAGAAAGAGGTAGCAGATAGAATCGTTTCTAAGCCAAAATTAAAAACCTACTCATCCTTATCTGTATTTTCTCAATATTTCTTCAATATAAAGAGGGTGTGCAATATCTCTGGAGGAAATTTCTGGCCTAATACAAAAGTTGAATCAACTGTACTCCATTTTACACCAAAACAGAGATATTTTTCTGGAAAAACGGAGAAAGATTTTCTCTCTTTAGTAAAAGCAAGCTTTGTGTTAAAAAGAAAAATGTTAAAAAACAATCTCAATAACATTATAGATACTAACTTGATATCAACATTTTTCAAAAGGGATAATGTAAGAGCGGAAGAGCTTAGCGTAGAAGATTTCATAGAGTTTTACAATTTTGTCAATCAAAATAAACATTAGATATAAAAAAAGGAGCGGATTTTATATCCACTCCTATAAAAAATAGTGACATATGCCAAATTAAATTCTAATGATCATGGGCATCGGCAACACCAACACCAAGATATGTTCTGAGTTTTTCATCTTCAAAAAGCTCTTGAGCTTTTAGGTCTGGAGCAATAATAGAACCTATCCAACCTGCTATAAAAGCAAGGGGGAGAGAAAAAATTGTTGGGAACTTATATGGAAATATTGGAGCTGCATGCTTTAAAACATCCACCCATACTGTTGGCCCAATAATTATGAGTATCATTGCAGACAATCCACCAACAAGTATCGATAAAACTGCCCCTGTTGTAGAAAATTTCTTCCACACAATCGAAAGAAATAGTGCAGGGAAGTTAGCACTTGCAGCAACAGCAAAAGCAAGACCGACAAGGAAAGCAACGTTTTGACCTTTAAAAGAGATTCCAAGAAATATTGCAATTATTCCATAGATAAAAGTAGCAGTTTTTGCTGATTTATATTTTTCTGTTTCTGTAGCTTTTCCACCTTTTACAACACCTATCCAGAGGTCATTGGCAAGTGCAGCAGATGCAGCAATTGTGAGTCCAGCAACAACTGCAAGAATTGTAGCAAATGCAACAGCAGAAATAAATCCCATAAGAGCAGAACCACCCATTACCTCTGCAAGCATAACAGCTGCCATATTTCCACCCTTGTCTATTGAGGTAATAGTTTCCCTTGTAACAAGTACAGTAGCACCATAGCCAACTATAGGTATAATTATATAGAAATATCCTATCCAGGTAGTAGCCCAAACGATAGATTTCCTTGCTTCTTTAGCATTTGGAACCGTAAAGAATCTCATAAGGATATGGGGCAAACCAAGAAGACCAAGCATAAGGGCAAGCCCAAGAGAAAAAGCATCTGCACCACTTTTTATAAAACCACCTGGTTCAAGGGCTGTTTGGCCATACTTTTGTGACACAGCACCATAAAGCTCTCCTGGATTAAAATTAAACTTTGCAAGTACAAGTATTGTTATAAGAGTAACTCCTGCAAGAAGCAGAGAAGCCTTAATTATCTGAACCCATGTAGTAGCAAGCATACCACCAAGCAATAGGTATATAAGCATTGCAATACCTACTATAACAACAGAAAGTTCATAGGAAAAACCAAACAGAAGCTTGATCAAAGAGCCTGAACCAACCATCTGAGCAGTAGTATAGGAAAGAAGCACAAGTAGACCACCAATTGCAGCAGCAGTCTTTATAGGTTTTTGATTAAGCCTAAAGGCAACAACATCAGCAAAACTAAATTTACCAAGATTTCTCAAGGGCTCTGCTATCAAGAAAAGAAGAGCAGGCCAACCAACCAGCCAACCAACAGCATAAATAACACCATCATAACCCTTTAGGGCAACCATACCTGAAATCCCAAGAAACGAAGCAGCAGACATATAATCCCCTGCAAGGGCAAGACCGTTCTGAAAACCAGAGATACCACCACCACCTGTATAGTATGAACTTGCAGTTTTCTGAGATCTTTTTGCAGCCATATAAGTTGCAAAAAGCGTTATAAAAACAACTATAAAAAAGAATGTAATTGAGGAAGCATTTGGCTTACCAAAAGAAAATTGTTGAACAACATTAGCAGCATTATCCATTTATAATCCCCCTTATAGCATCTTTTTGAGTTCTTCTACTTCTTTGTCATAGGTATTGTTAGCCCACCAAACATAAAAAGCAGTTAGACCCCAAGAAATAATAATAACCAGAGGTCCAAGAATCAGACCTACATTTGTATACTCACCTATTTTAACAGCTAAAGCAGCCTTGTTTCCTGCTATTATAAAGATATAACCATAATAAACAAGAAATAACAAAGCTAACAAAACATAACTTACAATCCATTTTCTTCTAACAAGAGACTTAAATCTCTCCGACTCTAAAACTTCTTTCTGTTTTTTGTCCATAAAAAACACCCCTTTTTTAGTTTTTTTTAAAAACATTAGAAACTATAATATTCAAAAAACCGACCAATCATTCATTAAAAGTAACTTTTTTTTATTCCATATTTACAAAACACTGTTTGCCTGAAATATATAAAATCTTATATATAATGTCAAGATATTTTGTGTTAAATAAAATTTTAAACTATAAGACAACCACATGTTCACTTTTCAGCATTATAAGTTAACAATTAATTTATTAAACACTGTTTATTTTTAGCAAATTTAATCTATAATTATCATATAGGGGATAAAATTAACTTTATATTAAAACTAATACAATATAAAAATATTGAAAATAATAATTTGTTACTGTATAATTTAACCTCAGAGGTTCTATATATGAATAAAATTAACATTAAAGATTATGACAACATAATGAAAGATCTCAGAAACATGGATCTGTTTAAATCTATAGATGATGAACGTCTATCAAAAATATTATCAAACTCTCACATGATAGAACTAAATCAGAGAGAAAAACTCTTCGAAAAAGGGGAAACATATCACAAAGGGATCTATATGGTTCTTGAAGGTTTAATCCTTTTCAAAAAGGGAGAAGAATTGGTAAAAGAGATGGGATCTGGTGAGATATTAGGCATTACAACATTTCTTGGTAAATCAAGCTACTTAGTTGATGCAGAAGCAAAAAATGATGTAAAATTACTTTTTTTACCTGAGATATGTATTTACAAGCTCATAACAGATTATGAAGATTTTAAAATAAAATTTTACAACCTTGTAAAAGAAAGGTCTCACCTCCTGCAGGGAAAAGAGTCCATTAAATCATACCCTTTTTCCTACAAACCAGTAGGAAACTTTATGACTACAGAAGTTGAATCAGCCCATGCAAATTCAGATATAACACAAATTTCTAAACAGATGAGCAGAAAAAATATCGGTTCAATTGTAATCGTTGACAAAAAAGGTAAAATAGAAGGATTAATCACATCCAAACTTATAGTCCATAAATTTTTAGCACAGGAGAATGTTCCTTTAAAATCTAAAGTTTCAGACTATATGGAAAAATCTCCAATAAAAGTTCCAAAGGACTACCCTCTTATAGAAGTATTGTCAGAAATGTATTCTAAAAATCAAGACTATGCAATAATATCTGAAAATGATATCCCAGTAGGAATAATATCAAACAAAAATATTTTAAAAATACTCTACAGATCGATAGATACTTTCTCCCTTAACATAGAAAATGCATCATCCCTTGAAGAATTAAAAAAAATAAAAAATAACATACACTTAATCGCAAGAACATTACTGGAAAATAGCAGACAAACAAGCGAAATACTTCCCACAATCTCCCTTATACATATAAATATTCAAAAGAAAGTCTACAAAATATGTGTCCAAAATTATCTAAAATTAAGTGGGGTAAAAGTTGATGAAATAGACCACGCAATTATCATCATGGGAAGTGGAGCAAGAAAGGAGATGATGCTTAATCCTGACCAGGATAATGGATATATATTCAGTGATAATATAACTGAGGAGGAAATTAGACATCTTTTTGATTTTGGTAAACTTTTTTCAGACTCCTTAGAATCTGTTGGTTATGAAAAGTGTAAGGGTAATGTTATGGTTACCAACCCTGAAATGTCGATGAAATTATCTGATTGGAAAAAACAGATAGACTCTCTAACGACTAACGCAGGAGATAAAGGTTTTACATGGTCTAATATCATATTTGACATGGATCTATTTCATGGGAATCAAGAGATAGTGGACAATTTAAAGAATTTCATTTTAAAAGTTGTATCCTCAAGGCCTCTATTTCTGATACAAATGTTAGAAAATGAAACCCAATTTAAAATTCCCATCACAATGTTTGGGAACTTTATTGTAGAAAAAGATGGGGAACATAAAGGGGAGCTAAATCTGAAAAATTCAGCATTGACATTTATAACCGACATAGTTAGAGCATTTAGCTTGAGTAACAAAATAAGAGAATTAAATACTGTAGATAGAATAAAACAGTTACAGTTTAAAGAGATATTGTCTGAAGAAACAGTTACAAAAATACTCACTTCATATGAAACAATAGTCGACCTTGCATTAACAAAAGAGATAAAGGATGCGGAAACAGGGAAGGAGATATCTAAATTTATTAATCCTAATGCATTGTCTGTATTCAACCAGAATAGACTTAAAAACGCCCTCGGATCAATAGCCAAACTACTAAACCTCAGCATAAAATACTTCAAAGGACAATTTTAGTATATTTGTATTGTAAAATTAAAATAAATTAATAAAGACTTGACACCAATTCTAATTTATGCTTAAAATAAAAAATAATTCTATTCAAGGGGTGACCTATGTCATTAATGGAAAAGTTTTGGGAAATCGCTAAAGAAAGACAAAAAACAATAGTTTTACCTGAAGGCCATGATGAAAGAACCATTGATGCAGCACACACAATTGTAAACAACAAATTAGCAAAGGTGATTATATTGGGAGATGAAACTGAGGTTGAAAAACTTTTCAAAAATAAAGGGTATCCTATAAGTTCTGAAATAATTAACCCATCCAGGAGCAAGTATTATGAAGATTTTGTATCTACATACTATGAGAAGAGAAAATCGAAGGGGATGACTGAAGAGGAAGCAGCTACCTCGATGAAAGATATTTTGTATTTTGGTGCAATGCTTGTGGAAAAAGATATAGCGCAGGGGTGCGTTACCGGTGCTTGCAATACTACAGCAGATGTTCTAAGAGCTGCCATTAGAGTTATAGGGACAAAACCAGGAATTAACACAGTTTCAAGTTGTTTTATTATGGTTACAAATAAAAAAGAGTTTGGCAAAAATGGTGCTATACTTTTTGCTGATTGTGCAGTAAACCCAAACCCAAATGCCAGACAATTAGCAGAGATCGCCCTTGCAACTGCAGATAGCTGCAGATCTTTCCTTGAGGAGGAACCAAAAGTTGCTATGCTATCCTTTTCTACAAAAGGCAGCGCAGAGCATCCCGATATAGATAAGGTATTAGAAGCACTCAAAATAGCAAAAGAGATCAACCCAAATATAAAAATAGATGGTGAAATGCAAGCAGATGCAGCCCTTATAAAAACTGTAGGAGAGAAGAAGGCTCCTGGAAGTGTAGTTGCCGGACATGCAAATGTGCTTGTATTTCCAGATCTTGATGCAGGAAATATCGCCTATAAATTAGTTGAAAGGATCGCAGGTGCAGAAGCAATAGGACCTATTATTCAAGGATTAAAAAAACCTGTAAATGACCTTTCAAGGGGTTGTAAGTACATGGATATAGTGAATGTTGCTGCAATCACTGCCGTTCAGGCTTAGGAGGAAAATATGAAAATACTCGCATTAAATTGTGGAAGTTCTTCCGTAAAATACCAGCTTTTTGATTGGGAAGCAGGAAAGGTTGTTGCAAAGGGTATAGTTGAAAGGATAGGGATAGGGGATTCATTTATAGTGCATGAGGTACCGGGCAGAGAAACGGTTAGGGAAGAATATGAATGCCACGACCACAGCACAGCGATAAACCTTGTAGTACATACCCTTGAAGATAAAAACAAAGGGGTAATCAACAATGTATCAGAAATATCTGCAGTAGGACACAGAGTTGTTCATGGTGGAGAAAAATTTAAATGTTCTGTTTTAATAGATGAAAATGTTATAAAGGCAATCGAGGAGGTTCAGCACCTGGCACCATTACATAACCCACCAAACTTAGCAGGTATAAGGGGTGCTCAGTCTGTAATGCCAAATATACCACATGTAGCAATCTTTGACACAGCATTCCATCAGACGATGCCAGAGTATGCATATATATATCCAGTACCCTATGAATGGTATGAGAAGTATGGGGTACGTAGATATGGTTTCCATGGAACAAGTCATTTATAC
>JAIWOA010000038.1 GCA_020217115.1 Calditerrivibrio sp.
GTATCAAAAAGAGCAGCAGCAATGCTTGGCAAGACTGCAAAGGAATGTAACATCATAACTATGCATATAGGGAACGGCGTATCCCACACAGCTATAAAAAATGGGGTATCCGTTGATACATCAATGGGTCTTACTCCCCTTGAAGGTGCAGTTATGGGTACAAGATCTGGAGACATAGACCCAGCAATACCCCTATTTATGCAACAACAACTTGGCATAGGGCCAAAGGATATGGATAATACTTTAAACAAAAAAGCTGGGGTGCTGGGAATTACCGGGAAATACACCGACCGAAGGGATGTCATAACCTGCGCTGAAAGTGGTGACAAAAGATGCCAGCTATCTCTGGAGATAGAAGCCTACAGACTCAAGAAATATATAGGTAGTTATTATGCAGTACTGGGTAGAGTTGATGCAATTGTATTCACGGCAGGAGTAGGTGAGAATGCCTGGCTTATAAGGGAGAAAGCGTTATCAAATCTTGAAGAACTTGGGATAAAGATAGATTTTGAAAAGAATAAAAAAACCTTTAGTAAATCTGGTGAAACAGAAATATCATCCCCAGATTCAAAGGTAAAAGTATTTGTGATCCCCACCAATGAAGAACTCGTTTTCATCGAAGATGTTGTGGCTATACTTGAGGGCAAATACAAAGACCACACAGAATACGGTTACAGTTTTTTAAAGTAGAAATATCAGGGGGTGGCAATCACCTCCTGATACTTAGCGTTGAGTGTTGAGTTAAAAATTTTGAATGATGAATGGAAAAATTCCATTGGAAGTTTGTTTTTCTTCAGATACTTTTATTATTTTTGTAAACCAGAGAAAAACAGATATTGCTCCACTACCCTCACAATGACAAATATACTATAACTAAACACTCGCAATTCAACACTTAAAATTTAAAACTAACAAGTTAATACTTCAAAAGCAAGATTGCTTTGCTACCCTCGCAATGACAGCCAAACAAGAGGTCATTGCAAAAGGCAAAGCTCTGTGTCAACCTCATACATCTTTTGTCATTTATAGGAACGTAGTAACGTGGAAATCTCAACACTCAACTTACAACTCAACACTCATAACTTATAACTCAACACTCATCATTCTTAGCGCAGTTGCAATCCCATATATCAAAAATAAGGGACACTCAAACTATCTTCACAAAATCCGCAAACTTTCTCCTGTATCCTCTGGGGAGGAGTTTTACCCCTTTTCGTTTATAACCGCAGGCAATAATAAGAGGCACTATGGCATTATCATCTATCTGAAGAAGCTTTTTCAATTCCAAATCATTAAAACCATCCATTGGGTGGGTCTCAAGCCCAAAACCTCTTGCAGCAATCATAAGATTCATGGCAAAAAAGCTTGCATTCTTTACAGCAAATATTCTTCTTTTTTCAGAATCAATTGAAGAGTATAGATTTTGAGCCATTACAGAGTATTTATCTGCAGTAGCTCTATCCATATATCCTAAATCTACCCAACTTTTTAAAACATTTTCAATATTTTCTTCAAGTCCACCAGGTTCTGCCACAATGACAAAAACAACGGAAGCCTCTTTAACCTTGACCTGTCCAAAGGCAACATTTACCAATTTATCCTTCATCTCTTCAGACTTTACAATTATGACCTTCCATGGTTGCAGATTCATGGAAGATGGAGCAGTATTTGCAATTTCTACCAAACTTTCCAACACACCATCAGGTATCTCTTTTCCAATCTCAAAAAAATTTATAGATCTTCTATCTTTAATAGATTCCAAAATGTCCATAGGACCTCCTTTTCATACCTATAAAATATGATTTAAAACGCCAAAGTCAACAAAATATCTTTATAAATAGAAGATTTTAATTCAAAAAATTTTAGCTTCCAAAATCATCAAATCTTATATTCTTTTTTTCAACTCCAAGACTATCAAGTAAATTCAATACAGCCTTCAACATCATAGGTGGTCCACAGAGATAATATTCCACATCTTCTGGTGCTGGATGATTCTTTAAATACTCTCTATAAACAACCTCATGAATAAATCCTGTAAGTCCCGTCCAGTTATCTTCTGGCAATGGCTCTGATAGTGCGACATGCCACTTAAAGTTATCATTCTCTGATTGGATTTTATCAAACTCATCAGCATAAAATATCTCTTTGAGACTTCGTGCCCCATACCAGTAGCTTATCTTTCTTCCAGACTTCAACCTGTATATCTGATCAAATATAATAGATCTCAGTGGTGCCATACCTGCTCCACCACCAATAAAAACCATTTCAGCATCTGTCTCTGATGCTTTAAATTCACCAAAGGGGCCTAAAATTTTTACAACATCTCCAGCTTTTAATGAAAAGATATAGGATGAACCGATACCAGGTGGAATATTTGTAGTTTTTGGGGGAGGGGTAGCAATTCTCACATTTAGTTTTACAACATTCCCTTCTAAGGGATAATTTGCCATTGAATAAGCTCTTATTACCTCTTTGTCATTAACGGATCTTAACTCAAAAAGTCCAAATCTCTCCCAATCACTTTTAAACTGCTCCTCTATTACAAAATCTGAAAAATTTACACTATACGGTGGTATCCTTATCTGTATATACCCACCTGCTTCAAAATCAAATTTATCAACAGGCAATTGCAACACAAGTTCCTTTATAAAAGTTGCAACATTACTATTTGAAATAACTCTACATTCGTACTCCTTTGCATTAAAAACTTCTGGGGGCAAAAATATCTTTATATCATTTTTTACTGGAAGCTGACAGGATAGCCTGAAACCCTCCCTTTCCAATTTTCTGTTAATATGAGCTTTTTCCGTAGGTAGAAGAGATCCACCACCCTCCAATACCTTTACCTTACACTGACCACAGGAACCTCCACCACCACAGGCTGAAGAAACAAATATCTTTTCTGAAGACAAAATATTTAAAAGTTTCTCGCCAGGTTGAGTTAACAGCTCTTTCTCATTGTTTATAACAACCTTGACTGAGCCTCCTTTGATAAGAAGCCTCCTCGCCTGCAGAATTATAAATACAATGAGCATTACCAAAATTGTAAAAAGGCCTGTACCAAGATAGATAATAGTCATCAAAACACCTACAACTGTATTCCAGAGAAAATCATAAATGCCACTGCCATAATACCAGCTGCTATAAATACTATACCAAGTCCTTCAAGACCCCTTGGAACGTCACTATACCTCATTTTTTCCCTTATACCTGCCAAACCAACTATTGCAAGTGCCCAACCAAAGCCACTACCAAAACCATACACAACAGACTCACCAAAACTGTAACCCCTCTGTGCCATAAAAAGTGTTCCACCCAAAATAGCACAATTTACGGTAATAAGTGGTAAAAATATACCGAGCGCATTATATAACTTTGGGAAAAACCTATCCAGAACCATTTCAAGTATTTGAACTATGCCAGCAATAACTCCTATATAAACGACAAGACTGATAAACCCAATATTGATATTATCAAAACCGTAATTTGCAAGAACACCTTCTTTAAATATATATTGGTATAGAATATTATTCACTGGTACAGTTATAGTTTGTACGACAACTACTGCAACACCAAGACCTTTTGCTGTATCAAGATTTTTTGAAACCGCCAGAAATGTACACATCCCCAGAAAAAAGGAAAGGGCCATGTTTTCTAAAAATATAGATTTTACGAGAAGACTCAAATATGCCTCTATCATTTCTTACCACCCTTATTTTTAAGAGAAATCTCCCTCTCTCTAACAAACCATATTATCACAGCAATAATAAAAAATCCGCTGGGGGCAAGCAAAAACATCCCATTGGGGATATACCATCCGCCGTCATTGAGAGTTTTAAAGATTTGATAACCCATAACTTTACCTGTACCAAAAAGTTCACGAATAAATCCAACAATCACAAGTATCATCGAGTAACCGATCCCATTCCCTACACCATCTAAAAAACTTAACAACGGTGGGTTTTTTAAAGCAAAAGCCTCAGCTCTACCCATAAGAATGCAATTTGTAATAATAAGCCCCACAAATACAGACAATTGCTTGCTGACCTCAAAGAGATAAGCCTTTAAAAATTGATCTATAATGATAACAAAGGAAGCAATAACAGTCATTTCAATAATTATCCTCACTGAGCTGGGGATCTGATTCCTCATAAAACTTATTAAAAGGTTTGACATTGCCACTACAAAGGTTACAGATAAACCCATAACAAGGGCAGTTTTTAACTGTGTAGTAACAGCAAGGGAGGAACAGATGCCAAGAACCTGTATAGTTATGGGGTTATTTATAAATATAGGTCCTAAAAGAGTGTCCCTTTTAATTCCCATTTTTCTCTCCAGTAAATTTTTTAAAGAATTTGCGATAACCATTATCCCCAAACCAAAACTTTATAATATTATCAACCCCTTTAGTGGTCATAGTTGCGCCGGATAAACCATCCACTGAATACAAAGATCCATCACCACCCTTTTTCACGCTCAAAGTAACATCTCCATTGTCATCATAGATCTTTTTGCCTTTCCATAAAGCTTTCCACGATGGGTTATCAACCTCTCCACCAAGTCCTGGAGTCTCCTTCTGATCGTAAAATGTTATAGATGAGACTGTAGCAAGATCCTTCTCCAGCCCTATAAACCCATACATAGTAGACCATAAACCATTTCCATATATCAGTAAAACCATCCTTTGCATAACACCTTTATCATCATAAAAAATGTAGACTGGCATTTTAGAAGGATAACTACCAACACCTATTATATTCTCCACCTTTGATAGCTTTATGGAACTCCCACCTGTGGCAAGCATTCTGAAATTTTTGTAAAATTCATCATCACTATCTACAAAGGAGTAATCCCCATTTCTCATGTCAACCATAGCTATTTTCATATTATACCCATCACCAGCTACACTAAGAATATGTTTTAGTCTGTCCAATCTTATATTCTTCTCCTGCCTATCCTTTAACAGTGAAACAGATGAAGATACAATAAATGAGAAAAATAAAGCCACTATAAAAGATATGAATAAGATACGGAATTTAGACTCTTTCATACCTTTTCTCTCGTTTTTTTATGTAATAATTGATAAAAAAACTGTCTATAAATGGAGCAAATATATTACCAAAAAGTATCGCCAGCATAGTTCCTTCAGGAAAAGCAGGATTGACAACCCTAACAAGAGCATTCATAAAACCCACCACTCCTCCATAGACAAGCTTGCCTCCATTGGTCATTGAAGATGAAACCGGATCGGTTATCATAAAGGCAAGTCCAAACATAAAGCCACCAAAAACAAAATGATAATAAAAAGGGATATTAAACATATTGTTTGTATCACTGCCAATGATATTAAAAATATATGTAGTTATACCCATACCCAGAAACATTCCAACCATCACACGCCATGAACCTACGCCAGTGATTACTAATATCAAAGCACCCACCAAGCATAAAACAGCTGAAGTTTCCCCTATTGAACCAGGTATAAAACCCCATAAACCATCCATAAACGTATACCCAAAATCAAAACCTTTCTCAGAAAAAGCTGAAAGGGGTGTAGCCTTTGAGTAACCATCCACAGCTACCCATACATTATTTCCCGTAATCGCCTGAGGATAGGAGAAGAATAGTATTGCTCTTGAAAAAAGAGCTGGATTAATAAAATTTTTTCCAGTACCTCCAAAAACTTCTTTACCAAAGACAAGCCCAATACTTAGAGCAACTGCAGCCTGCCACAAAGGGACTGTAGGGGGAAGTATCAACGGGTAAAGCAAACTCGTTACCAGAAAGGCCTCAGCAACTTCATGTTTTCTTACAACAGCAAATAATACCTCCCAGAAGCCACCTACTACGAGAGTTACAATATAAAGAGGCAAAAAATAGGATAATCCATGTATAAAGTTAGATAAAATACTGTTGGGGTCATACCCTGACCCGATCAAATCAATAAAAAATCCTCTAAAACCGCCAACTGCTATCTTAGAATTAACAATTATAGAATTTGCCTGATAGCCAACATTGTAAATCCCAAATATCGCTGCAGGAAGAATTGCAAAAAAAACTATTATCATGGTTCTTTTAAGGTCAAGACCATCTCTGATATGTGTTTTACCAGTTGTTTTCAAAAGTGGATCATATATAAAGGTATCCACCATTTCAAAGATTGGAAAAAACCTTTCATATTTTCCACCCTTATGGAAATGTGGGGCTATTTTATCTAAGAATCTTTTCATAATTCTGACTCTATCTCATCCAGAATTTTTCTCAAAGCAATGCTGTAATCTATCTTTCCGATTGAAACAAAATTAAATACCGCCATATCCTCTTCTCCAAAATCCAGAACACCAAGTTTTTCGCATAATTCAATATCGCCAGTTAGCAAACCCCTTAAAAAATATGTAATAGGTATGTCAAGCTGTGAAACATTTTCATAGGATCCTGTAGGTAACATAGGTCTATAGCTGCCGTTCAATGACGTATCAAAATTTATTCTACTGCCCAAAATTTTTGAAATAAAAACATTTTTAACAGAAAATCTATCTTTACCAGGCATCAGCCAACCCATAAACTTTCTTTCTTTAGCCTCTTTTAATATCGAAATTGTATTCAAATATCTATTTATATATGGAGTATCAGGATCTATTGATCTTCCGAATAAAGGGGTACCTGCTATGACTCTATAATCTGGATCATCAATATATTTTGAAAACTCTTCTCCAATATGGGAATGGTCATACAATAAATATCCCTTGTTATTTAACTCAGAACAAAATGAAACAATCTTTCTCCTATCAACAATACCATCCATATATAGCTTACCTATAGCTATAACATCCTGATAATCTATATACCAGATTCTTCTTCCCCTATTAAGAGGATAAAATCTATTAATCAGAGTTCCCACAAGGGCAGAGGGATGCTTACCAGCAATATCAAAAATTTTAAGGTTTGGTAATTCAATATCAATGGACAGATTACGATCCTTAAAAGCATAAAGGAAACCATCTGTCAAAAAGGAAAGAACTCTAAGTCCAACTTTAATATAATTTAAATTGCTATTAATTATACTATTATAGTCAAGAGAATATGGACGAGTATCTCTTAATAAAACAAATATGCCATCTGGAAGTTTTTCAGGATTAGCAATTTTATCAAAGGGTCTCTCCCTAAGACTTATCCATAGCCCTGAATCTATAAGGTCATTTACAATATATCCCCTTTTATCAATAGACAATCTATTATAATTTGAAGATAATGTATAGGGATATGGAGATGCTTCACCTTCAAACTGGTAGGAAATAAATCTTCTTTTTTCCCCTCTGACTATTCTATATACCCTTCCATCAACAAAGGAAACAAATTTTGCCCCTTTATTATTTTTATCTACAAATAGTAAATCCCCCCTTTTAATAACAGAATCTTCTAAAGCCACAAAGGATGGTTTTAAACCTACAAAATCATCACCGACTATACCAAAATAATTAGATTTAAATTCGTTAGCTTCACAAAAAATATTTTTAGGGAGAGGCAACTCAAGCCCTCTATTAAAATCTACACACA
Organism: Calditerrivibrio sp.; assembly: GCA_020217115.1. GTDB lineage: Bacteria > Chrysiogenota > Deferribacteres > Deferribacterales > Calditerrivibrionaceae > Calditerrivibrio. The sequence goes on from JAIWOA010000038.1 coordinate 7,558, forward strand.
TAACAAAATTATAAAATAAAAGTTTAAGATGTCAAATAAAAATTTTTTTATAAATCTATCTCCCTGCCATAAACCTTTATAATTATCTCCCTTGCAATCTCTTCAACAGATTTATTCGTAGTGTCAACAAGATGCCATTGTCTGTTCCTTCCCAATAGCTCATATATAAACTCTACCTCATCAAGAATCTTCTTTAGATTAGTGTAATCAGAGGTAGTCCTGTAATGTCTTAAACGCTCAATCCTCACCTTTTGAAGAGTCTCAGGATCCATAAGCAGGCATACTATCCTGTTTTGATCTACAGTAGAAAGTTCATCAGGTATCTTCATCCCATATATCAATGGTATATTTACAACCTTATAACCAAGCTGAGCAAGATAAAAAGATGTTGGCGTTTTAGATGTTCTGGACAAACCAAGAATTATCAAATCAGCATCCTTGATATTTTTAAAACTCTTCCCATCATCATGCTCTATTGCAAAATCTATAGCTTCTATTCTTTTAAAATATTTACTGTCGACTTTTCTAAGGAGGTTAGGATCCTCTTTTGGCTCTTTGTCGAGATATATTTTAAATTTCTCCACAGGTGGTCCTAAAATGTCGTGATGAATGATATCCTCTTCATGACATATTGTATGTATTATCCTTCTAAGGGATTTCCTCGCTATTGTAAATGCTACAAAAGCACGATCATTCTTTGCTTCCATCAATGCAGCACGTATTTTATCCTCTGTATCCATCTTAGAATAAACTATCATTTTAACATTTAGGTCATCAAATTGTATGAGACATGCACGGACAACATTTATAGCGCTCTGTCCAGTTCCATCTGACAATATATATACTTTTTTCACATTTGAATCTGTACCTTCACCTATCGTATGTATCTCCATTTTTAAACCCCCATACCGATCATTTCAAGGAACTGCTCCTCATTCAAAACAATTATACCAAGTTTTTTACCCTTTTCAAGCTTACTACCGGGGTTATCACCCACAATAAGGTAATTGAGGTTTTTGCTGACACTACTTAGAATATTTCCCCCATTCTTTACGATCAGTTCTTCATAAAATTTTCTCGGTCGACTCAATGTTCCGGTAATGAGAAAGTTAACTCCACTAAGGAGAGATCCCCTCTCATCAGAATGTCTCATATTTAATCCAACACTTTTAAGGAAAATAATTAATTCTCTGTTTTCCTCATTGGAAAAGAACTCAATAAGTGAATTTGCTATCTCTTCACCAACACCATGTATATCAAAAAGGTCATCATGGGTGGCAGACATTAGGTTATCAATATCTTTAAACTTTGAAGCAAGTAGCTGAGCTGTTCTTATTCCTATGTTATCTATTCCAAGTGCATATATCAGCCTATAAAAATCCCTCTTTTTACTCTCCTCTATCGATTTGAGCAGATTCTCCTCAGATAATTCACCAAATCCGTCAATATACCTGATATCTCCATGCTTAATTTTATAAATATCTTGAATATTTTTTAGTATCCCAATTTCAAAAAATCTATCTACAGCTTTTTCCCCAAGCCCCTTTATATCCATAGCATCTCTACTTGCAAAATGGATAATACCACCTTTTATCCTATCAGGGCATTTCAGATTTAGACATTTCCAGTAGGCATCAACTTTTTTTAAAACATTTTTACAGGATGGACATTCAGTGGGGAAGACTATATCTTTCTCATCTCCATTTCGTTTCTCTTCAACTACTTTTACAACCTTTGGAATAATCTCACCACTCTTCTCCACAAAAACAGTGTCACCTATCTTTACCCCAAGTCTATGAATCTCATCTTCATTATGAAGGGAGGCTTTTGACACTGTACTGCCAGATATATTTACAGGCTCAAGTATCGCCACAGGTGTCACTATACCAGTTCTACCAACCTGAAAAGAAACATCCTTCAAAAGAGTAGTTGCCTGCTCCGCTTCAAATTTATAGGCAATAGCCCAGCGAGGATATTTGATTGTTTCCCCAAGTATTTCCCTAATCTCGTAGTCATTGACCTTTACAACTGCACCATCTATATCATAGCTTAAACTACTCCTCAAATTTCCTATCTCTTTAACCCTTGTAAAGATCGTATCTCTATGGCCTATAGTAATGTTTTCATTAACAGGAAAATTTAGCTCCCTTAGATACTCCATATCTTCAAAATGCCCTTTGTATTTTCTACCTTCTTCAATGGAATATATAAATATATCAAGCCCTCTCTTAGCAGCAATAGAGGAATCAAGAAGCTTTAAAGTTCCAGCGGCAGCATTCCTTGGATTTGCAAATAGAGGTTCACCTTTACGTTTCCTTTCTTCGTTAATAAGTTTGAAATTTTCTTTAGATAAAAAAACCTCCCCTCGGAGTATAAACTTTCCTGTCTCTTTTATTTTGACAGGAAGAGTTCTGATTGTCCTCACATTGTGTAAAATATCTTCCCCTTCATACCCATCCCCCCTTGAAATGGCAGACTTTAGAACACCACCTTCATATATTATAGATACTGCAGCTCCATCTATTTTAGGCTCTACAGTCCAGAGTATCTCTCCATCAAAATGCTTTGAAGACCTATTTATAAAATTTAGCAGTTCCCCTTCACTATAAACATTATCAAGGGATAGCATCTTCATATCATGCTTTAATGTCTTAGTTTTGTCAATTTTAAAGCCTACCCTTTTAGATGGGGAATCTTCAGATACCATTTCAGGGTGCAATCTTTCAAACTCCAATAACTTCCTGTACAGCATATCATATTCGTAGTCACTGATAATTGGATCATTGTAAATATAATATCTTACACAATGATGGTTTAGCTCAGCAACCAGATTAAGATATTCTTCATATGTCATCCTATCTATATCTCCTTATCAATGAATTGTGCTGAACCTCTTCATCAAACATAATAAAATAATCGTAATTTGGTTTTGTGAATTCAACTTCTACACCATTTAAATCAAAAATAGACTCAATTTTTAAATCAAAAAAGTTAAATTTAGGGGTAAGTATCTCTATCAGATCACCCTTTTGTATCTTACCCTTTGAGTGAAAAAAAACTTTACCAGAGATATAATCGTACACCACTCCGAGAAAATCGGCACCTCTTGAATAGGCAGAAGTTTTGTAATTTATACTCGATTCATCTACCTCCTTTGCATAAAACCCTTTCGTATAACCCCTATTGCTAACACTATGCAAAATCTTAATCCAATCTTCATCTACTTTAAAATTACCTCTCAAAGCCATATCTATAGCTTTTCTATAAACTCCAGTAACAACTGAAACATACATAGCTGTCTTCATTCTACCTTCGATCTTAAAACTTTTTACCCCCATATCCACGAGCTCACCGATATGTTCAATAAGACAAAGATCCTTTGAATTGTAAATATATGTGCCACGTTCATCTTCAAATACAGGTAGGTATTCCCCCGGCCTTGTTTCCTCAACCAGATGGTAGCTCCATCTGCATGGGTGTGTACATTCCCCTCTGTTGGAGTCTTTATTATTAAAATAGTTACTCAATACACATCTTCCTGAATGGGAAATACAGATTGCTCCATGTACAAAAACCTCAAGCTCGCAATCTACATGTTCTGCAATAAACTTTATTTCATCTCTGCTAAGTTCCCTCGCAAGTACAACCCTATCGGCCCCCATATTTCTCCAGAATTCAACCGCCATATAGTTTGTAACATTTGACTGTGTACTTATATGTATAGGAATATCTATCTTAAGATCTCTGACAAGTTTGAAAACTCCCGGATCGCTTATTATTAAAGCATCTGGAGAGATCTTTTTCAGATCATAGAGATAATTTTTAAGACCATTAAAATCATTGTTTCTCGCATAAATATTGATGGTAACATAACCTTTTTTCCCTTTTTCCCTTAAAAAATCAAAGGCATTTTCCATCTCTTCCAGAGAGAAATTATCTGTGTTTGCCCTAAGACCATAATCTTTTCCAGATAAATACACAGCATCTGCACCAAAATTTACTGCAGATATAAGTTTTTCCATATTCCCTGCTGGGGAAAGAAGCTCAACAGCCATAATTGATCACCATAATTCCATTTTCTATTGGGAAAAATGTAACATCACTTCCCAACTCAGCCTGAATATTTTTTATAAATCTCCTTACCAACCTTACCCCCTCTCTATACTTCAAAGGTATTTCACTATCCTCTTGAAAAGCGTAACCATACAAAAAGATATCATCAAATATAATCAAAGCCCTCTCTTGCAAAACAGGCTTTAAAAGATACCAGACCTTCTCATAATCTTTCTTAATAGAATCTACAAAAATAAAATCGTATTTCTCCTCCGTTTTAGCGAGGAAATTCTCTACCCTTTCGTTAAAAAAAGAGACATTTTGGTATTCAGCCAAAAATCTCTTAGCAACCTCTATTCGTTCATGGTTATTATCCACACCTGTATATTTACAATTAACCCTTTGCAAGATAAATTTAGCAGCTACACCTATACCACAGCCAAGTTCAAGTACAGATTTTGGGTTGTAAAGTCCTGCAAAAAATGTGAGAAGCTTCCCCACCCCTTTAGAAACTGAAGGGACATCCCTCTTTTCGGCATATAGGTATATATCATCAAAGCCCTTTACATCAACATCTTCCAAAAAATTATAGGTATAAGGCAATAAAAGCTGACTTTTCATTACTACTTCTGAGGGATAATTTTTTCTGATATTTTAGCTGCTACAGCTGGGTTACTTTTACCAAGCGCTGTCATTATTGCACCAGATTTTTTAGGATCCATCCTCTTCAAAACTTTCACAGATTGTTCAATATCCATATTCTCTATTATTGCAGCAGCAGACTTTGGTTTTGTATTGGAAAGGGTCTTCACCAATTTATCTAAATTTTCATCTCCAGTACCCTTTATATCATCATACAATTTTTGGAGTGAATTTCTAACATCTTCCAGCTCCTTCTGTTTATTTTTCAGCTCACTTTCAAGTAAAGATAGCCTCTTTTCCCTTTCATTGAGGAGCTTTTCTTTCTGTGAAAGCTGATTTTCCTTTTCAAGAAGCCTCTTCTGTAGTTCCTGTATATTTATATCTGTATTTTGGGTAGAAGCATTTGATACAACAAAAAAAATAGCCAGACCCAATGTTAGAAAAAAACTATATCTCATAGTTACTCCTTGTAATTACTAATTCATCAATCAGCTTCATCTCCTCCTTTTTTAGAAATGCAAGGAAGTTGGCATCATGCTTATCCTTTAATTTTTCCATCACTTTTAGATCATTCATAGCATTGACAACATTATTCTTCTGTTTTTCTATCTCTTTTTTTGTCATTTCTATAGTCGTATTCATTGTATTAAGATCCCTATTAAGTTTATCCATGTATTTAATACTTAGGTTGACCATTTCAAAATTATTATCGATTTTGTAAATGTCAATATTTTTTCTATTGTTTTCTATATCTCTAACCAGAGCTTCCCTTTTATACTTAAGATCCTTAAGCCTATTGTTTAGATCGGCAAGTTTCTGTTTTTCTATATCAAAAACCCTTTCTCTATACTCCAGAATCTTCTGAAGCTTAAACTTTCTATCCAATTAACTACCCTAATATCTTTTTCATCTGAGAAATTGTCTCGGAAAATTCAAACTTTTCATTTATACCTTGCCTTAAAAAACTGTTTATAGAATCTATCTTAGCAATTGCCAAATCTATCCTTTTATTACTCCCCTTTGCATAGGCACCTATATTTATAAGATCCTCAGCCTCATTATAGGCAGCCATAAGATCCCTTATTTTGCCCCCCATTTCATAATGCTCAGGATCAACTACCTCTTTCATAAGTCTACTTGCACTCATTAAAACATCTATAGCTGGAAAATGATTCCTGCTGGCAATAACACGGCTTAAAACAATATGTCCATCAATAATTGATCTAACCGAATCTGCAATGGGATCTGTAAGGTCATCACCTTCAACCAGTACAGTATAAAGACCTGTGATAGCTCCCTCACCCTTTTTAGTACCCGCCCTTTCCAGAAGCTTCGGCAAAAGAGCAAAAACCGACGGAGTATACCCCTTCGATGTAGGTGGTTCACCCACCGTCAAACCTATCTCTCTCTGCGCCATTGCAAATCTTGTTACAGAATCCATCATAAACATGACATTTTTCCCAAGACTTCTAAAATATTCTGCTATGGAAGTAGCTACAAATGCTCCAAGCTTCCTCACCAGAGGTGACTGATCACTTGTTGCAACAACAACAACGCTCCTCTTAAGCCCCTCTTCCCCAAGATCCCTCTCTATAAATTCCCTAACCTCTCTACCCCTTTCACCTATCAGGGCAATGACGTTAACCTCAGCAGAGGTATTCCTTGCTATCATACCAAGTAATACAGACTTACCAACCCCACTGCCTGCAAATATACCAACCCTCTGGCCATTACCAACAGTTATTAGTCCATCAACAGCTTTTACACCAGTGGGGATATAATTTTTTATTATCTCCCTTTCCAGGGGTTTTGGTGGATCGTTGTATACAGGCATAAGATCGAAATCTGTTATAGGACCCTTGTCATCAATGGGATTACCTAATCCATCAAGTACTCTTCCCAAAAGACTTTCAGTAACTTTTACAGAATTCCCATAGGATACGTTTCTTACCCTACTACCAGGAGCAATACCCTCACTTTCACCATAGGGCATAAGGATTATTCTGTCATCCTTAAAACCTATGATTTCTGATAAAACACCACCTTTAGAACCATTTTCTATCATACATCTGGTACCTATACCCAGAAGTGGTCCATCAGCTTCTATAGTAAGTCCAACAATCTTTGTCACCTTACCAAAGAGAGTGAGATCATCAGATAATTTGACCTTCCTAATTAATTCCAAGCTCTTCATATATATTCTTGGTCAGATCCTCAATAACCGATTCTATCATAAAATCTGCTTCCCCTATTTTGGTTTTCACCCTCAAACTACCAGCCATGATTGAAGGATCACCTATAACGTTGTAACCCTGAAAATATTCTTTAACCGTTTCAACATCCTTTGGGTTAACTATAAAATCAAGTATCTCAATATCCCTCAACTTCGATAAAGATTTTTTTACTATATTTATTATCAACTTATCATTTATTTTCCTTTCCAGCCCAACTATCTCCTGAATAAATTTGATCAGTATCTGTGGCAAAGCATTATCAAATTCTTCAAGATAACTATCAAGTTTCGAAATATAGCTCCTTACATGTTCCAGTTCTGTATATAACAGATTTATATAGTCATGTTTCTTAGCTTCGTATTCAGATTGGAGCTTTTCCTCTGTTTCAGATACCCCCTTGCTAAAACCCTCATTAAAACCTTCAATTTTCCCTGCTTCAAAACCATTCTTGTAACCCTCAGCCAAACCCCTCTGATATTCTGTATTCATTCTTTCTTGAAGTTCATCAGGCTTTATAGATAGCTTTTCATCAGAATCTTCACCCTGAGGTGAAACTTCCTTTTCCTTCTTTTCTGCTGCATGAATATTAATTGGCTTGAAAGAAAAAGAGGTTATACCTCTGTCCACATTTGAAAAAACCTTGAATTCAAAACTTGAAACACCTTTGAAGTCACCATTTTTTACTATTTTTCGTGGCACAAAAACCCCTATTATTTATTTATTAAACATATTGATCTTCTTCACCGCCAGAAATGCTCACAAGACCTTCACTGTCAAGCTCACGGACAATCTCAACAATCTCATGCTGAGCTTTCTCCACATCTTTAAGCTTCACAGGCCCCATAAATTCCATCTCCTCCTTCATAGCCTCTACACCACGTTTTGACATATTGGCATAAAACTTTTCCCTGAGATCGTCATCAGCACCCTTAAGAGCAAGGGTAAGTGCTTTTTTATCAGCTCTTTTGAGTATCTCCTGTATAGCTGTAGCACCAAGTCTCTTTATATCATCAAAGACAAACATCATATCTCTGATACTTGAAACAAGATTTGGGGCATCCTTCTCAAGCCTTTCCATAACAATTTTACTTGTATTTTTATCCATTCTGTTAAATATTTCTGCAACTGCTTTGGTACCACCTACCTCAACATTATAAGAACTTATCGATTCAAATCTCTCTTCTAAGACCTTTGCAAGGGTCTTGACAACTGAAGGGGAAATATCCTGCAAATTAGCTATCCTGATAGTAACTTCAGCTTTCAAATCATCTGGAAGCTCTGCAAGGGATTCAGCGGCTTGTGATGGATCAAGGTGGGCTAAAACAAGAGCTATCGTTTGTGGATGTTCATTTGAAATAAATTTTGCAAGCTGTTTGGGTTCAACCCTTGACAAAAATTCAAATCCACTTGTCTGCTCTAACATCTTTGTAAGTCTGTCTATGATCTTCCGAGCCCTATCTGGACCTAAAGACTTGGTTAGAATAGACTTAGCATATTCCAGACCACCCTTTGCTATGAATTTTTTTGCAAGCATCATATTGTAAAACTCTTCCACCAAAGCATCAGCTACTTCTGGAGGTACAACCTTAGTGGTAGCTATCTCCTTAGATATCTCCTGAACCTCCTCATCATCAAGATGACTCATTATTTGTGAGGATAATTCATCGCCGAGGGTTATCAAAAGCATTGCAGCTTTCTGTACACCGGGAATGTTACTCTGTTGTTCTGCCATAGTTCTACTCTTTCATCCATGTTTTTATAAGGTTTGCAAGCATTTCTGGGTCTTCCTTTACTGCCTCTTCTATCTTTTTTACCATGACCTTAGTTTTCACAGATCCAACATCTACACTGACCTTTTCATCCAGTTCAGATTCTATCTCCCTCTCAAGTTCTTCAAGGGTTTTTGGAAATTTTACACTATCATCCATATTTATATCTATATTTGAACCTTTCATAGGGATATCTCCAACAGCAGTCAGCTCCCCAGTCTTAGTTTCCTTTATATCTCCCAGTTTCTTCATTATAGGTCTTATGATAAGAAAATAGAAAATGAAAAACATTAATATAGCCAGGACATACTTAGAAATTTGAATTATAAGCTCTGTCATCTTCTCCTTCTCCAAGGCTTTACTTTCTGCAGTGGGGGTGGTATCAAAGGATACATTTGTTACTTCGATCTGATCCCCCCTTTTCTCATCAAAACCTGATGCCTTTGCCACCAAACTTTTTATCTTTTCAAGATCTTCTTTAGATCTGGGTACATACTTTACCTTTTCCTCTTTGCCTTCTTTAACAGTTTCAGCTTTATCGTTAACTACAACAGCTATAGTAAGACGTTTAACACTACCAATAGCCTTTTCCTCTTTTGTAACAGTTTTGCCAATTTCAAAATTTTGAGTTTCTTCATTCCTTGCATATTCAGAATTTGTTCCACCCTGCTGTATATTAGGCTCTGCTAAATTAGGCTCAACGCCAGGCTCACCCTTTGGAATATTGGGAGAATTTTTACTCTCAACTTCAATTGTTTGTGAGGAGCGTAAGACAGGGTTCTGATCAAACTCCTCTTTACTTATCTCCCTTTTATCGTAATCTATTTCAGCTGTAACCTGTGCCACTGCATTATTTTCCCCAAGGGTAGCATTTAGAAGAGAATTTATCTTAGAAGCAATAAGCTTTTCAACCTTTTTTTGATACTCTAACTGAGTCTGAGATTTTATGTAGGGGATATTATCTTCACTGAGTGACTCACTGAGAAGATTACCAGCAGTATCAACTATCTGAACATTTTGCATCTTAAGACCCTTTACAGAACCAACTAAAAGGGAAGCGATAGCTTTAACCTTATCCCGATCAAGAGTAGCCCCCCGTACCAACTTTAAAACCACTGCAGCCTTAGACTCCCCATCCTCAGATATAAAAAGCTTCTCTTTTGGGATTGTCAGGTGAACTCTTGCTTCTTCCACCTCCTCAAGACCGCTTATTGTCCTTGCAAGCTCACCCTGCAAAGCCCTTTGATAATTCACATTTTGAGCAAACTCTGTAATTCCAAAAGATGACCTGTCAAATAGCTCAAAACCTACCCCTCCACCTTTTGGAATCCCCTCCTGGGCAAGGGAGATTCTTGTTTCATAGACATCCTTGGCAGGAACCTCTATCGTTTTGCCACCATCCTTGAGATTGTAGGGAATTTTTTTCGCTTTAAGTTTAGTAACAACATTTGCTGCGTCTTCCTGATTAAGATTGGCAAAAAGTACTTTATAAACTGGCTTATTCGCCCAATAAACAAGAGCAACTATGGAAAACAATATGGCTGCAGCTGCCGTCAATATAGTAATTTGCTGCACCCTCGAAAACTTCTGAAAAACTACTTTAAACTGTTCTCCTATATCACGTAGGTTCATTCCAAGCTATACCTGTGTTCTCATAATATCCTGATATGCTTCAAGTAGTTTATTTCTCACTTCCATCATAAGTTTTAATGAAACATCAGCTTTTTGAATAGCTATCATTGTGTCATGTATATCCGTTGACTGACCAGAAACTGCAGCTTTTATTGCAGAATCTGCCTGCAATTGCGCATCATTAACCTGTTCAATACTCTTTTTTAAAATCTCAGAAAAGGACGGACCTGTACTATCACTGGAAGACTTCGACTCAGAACCACTTAATTTGTTGGGTAACAAAAAACTAATATTTTTGACTTCTGTCATAGTTATCCACCATAATAGTATTATATTTGTTTTTTTAATAATTTACAACAAAAATTTTAACCTCTTCCTATTTCCAACGCCCTCATAGCCAGCTGCTTGGCAGTGTTCAGCACTGTCACATTTGCCTCATAACTCCTTGTTGATTCTATCATATTTACCATCTCTTCAATTGGATTGACATTCGGATACTGTACATAACCCTCTTCATTTGCATCTGGATGCCCTGGCTCATATTTTAAGATGAAAGGTTTTTTATCCTCAACTATGCTATCTACCTTCACACCACCTTTGAACTCACCCTCAAAAACCTCTCTGAAAATGGTGGCCTTTCTCTTGTAAGGCTCACCTGTCTCAGTTTTAGTTGTGTTGGCATTTGCCAAATTGGAAGATATCACATTGATTCTGATTCTTTGAGCAGATAAACCTGTAGCTGCTATATTTAGTAAATTAAAAAATCCCATTTTTTACCCCCTATCTACCTGTAATAGCAGATTTAAGACCTGTAAATTTTCCAGAAATTATCTGACTAAACATTGAATACTGTATCCCATTTTTTGCCATTTCTGTCATCTCATAGTCAAGATTTACATCATTACCATCATTTCTCAGGGATGGATTATTTTGATTTCTAACAAAACTTGAAGGATCAAAGGGGTTATTTTTCCCCACAAGATGTTTGGAATTTGTCACATATAGCGGAAGTTTTTTCCCATTTGACAAATATTCAGCCATTACCTCATCAAATTCTATCTTTTTAGCCTTGTATCCTGGGGTATCAACATTAGCAACGTTATTGGAGATAACATCATTCTTTACACTATTAACCTTCAATGCATAGGAAAGCTCATTAATAACAGTTTTATTAAAAATGTTCATATATTCCTCCGTCAGCTATTTATTATCAATTATTATGCCACTTGACTGGGATTTTTTTTTAATATAAAAGATAAAAAACTGAAGTTGGAGAGATTTATGCAAAATGCTATAGTAGGGATATTAATGGGGAGTGACAGTGATCTTCCTGTAATGAGAAAATGTTCGGAAATTTTAAAAAATTTCGGTATACCATATGAAATGAAGGTACTTTCAGCCCACAGAACACCTGATGAGACAATTAAGTATACAGAGGATGCAAAAAATAATGGGATTGAAGTGTTAATTGCAGCTGCAGGGGGAGCAGCCCATCTACCGGGAGTAATTGCAGCAAAGACAACTCTGCCCGTTATAGGAGTACCAATGCCAAGCTCCTTAATGAACGGTTTAGACTCTCTTTTGTCAATAGTTCAGATGCCAAAAGGGATACCTGTAGCTACAGTAGGGGTAGGTAATGCAGAAAATGCGGCACTCCTTGCAATAAGGATCCTTGCATTAAAATATCCAGATATACAGACAAAGTTAGAAAGCTTTATTGAAGAACAGAGAAAAAAGGTCTTAAGTATAAAAATTGAAGAATAGCACTCTTATAAAGTTAAATACAGAAAATATAGATGAAGCTGTGGAATATACAGCAAAAGTTCTTCTTGCTGG
>JAIWOA010000039.1 GCA_020217115.1 Calditerrivibrio sp.
CCAATGGAGGCTAAAAGGAAGAATACCAGTATAATTTTTTTAAAAGTTACCTATGATAAGGATGAGAAGATCCTGAGGACAGATATAAGGTAAAAATTTCACTATAATCTGGCATTTTTATTGCTATCTTCTCCTATAGGAGGTAGCAATGAGATATATAGCACTGATTTTGGCGATCTTTCTTTTGAATTGTTCTGCAATACCAAGCAATCCATATAAAAAGCTTGATAGCGCAGCTTCATCCCTTTTAGAACCGATAACAAAACCTTCACAGGGATTTATCATAACTGCTGCTTTGATAGAGCTAAACTCAAATTTCTCCTCCCTTATATACGATAAGACAGATGCATCCTACAAAGATTATGTCTATTCAGACTACGGAAACCATCTCCTCTATGATAAATTTAAATACTATATACTTCCAGAAAAAATAACAAAATCTGGGGAGATATCATACAATGAAACTGTAAAAACCATTATTGAAAGGGTAATAATTGTTAATAAGGTTGGGGAGGTTGTTCATGATCCTAAAAAAGCCGATTTTATAATCTTTACTTCAGTTTCTGAATCTTTTGAGAAAAAATTTGGTGAAAATAGTGTTGATATGGAAATTTCAATCCTTGATAAAAGTAATAAACCTATAATGTTTACAAAGGTGAAGGCTATATCAAGATCCGATGAAAACTTTTTCTATTTCCCGGCTAAATCTGCAAAATCTGTAAAATATCTTACTGTAAAAGGATTGGAATACCTTATGAATAAATCTTTTTCGAAACTTTTTATGGAGGGTTAGTATGTTGAATGGACTTTACGTTGCAACCTCAGGTATGCTTATGCAGGAGAAGATAGTAACATCAGTATCAAATAATCTTGCCAATGTTAATACCAATGGTTATAAAAAGGATGGGTATACTTTTAAGAACTATATGGTTAAATCTGGACAATATCCAGAAAACATAATAAGGGATTCTTTGTATAATAAAACTATAAACAGAGTTGTTCAGCTTGATAAAAACTATCTGGATTTTTCGGCTGGAGCTATCCATCAAACAGGTAACAAACTTGATATCGCACTAAATGATCCCAATTCTTTTTTAACAGTTGAGACACCTTTTGGAGTGAGATTTACAAGGGATGGAGCTTTAAGTTTAAACAACAATAATGAGCTTGTAACCAGTAGTGGGTATAGGGTTCTTTCAAACAATAATCAACCTATTACCATCAATGGGGATGTGACATTTCTGCAGAATGGAGCTGTATTGATAAACGGTGTACAGACAGACCAGCTTGCTATAGCTACCTTTGCTGATATGGATAAATTGCAGAAATCAGGGAGAAACCTTTTTAATGCTATAGATATTTTACCAGAGCAGTCTGAAAATCCTATTCTTATGCAGGGTTACATCGAAGGTAGCAATGTTAATGCAGTAAAGGAGATGGTTAGAATGATAGAGGCAAACAGAGGATTTGAGACATATCAGAGGGTTATTGCAACAATAGATCAGTTAAATGACAAAGCTTCCAACGATCTTGGAAGAATAGCTTAGGAGGATAAAGATGTTAAGATCATTATGGACAGCAGCGAGTGGAATGACAGCTCAACAAACTAATATTGACAATATTGCAAACAACCTTGCAAATGTAAACAATATCGGATTTAAAAAGTCAAGAATTCACTTTGAAGATTTACTCTATCAAGAGGTAAGACCTGCAGGGGGACCAACAGCTGCCGGTATCAATCACCCCACCGGTATACAGATAGGATTGGGAACTAAAGTTGTTGCCACAGAAAAGATATTTGGGCAGGGGAATTTTCAGCAGACAGGAAATCAGCTTGATATAGCCATAGAAGGGGATGGATTTTTTCAGATTACAATGCCAGATGGAACAATAGGTTATACAAGAAATGGATCCTTTAAGATCGATTCCAATGGGAATATAGTAACTGCTGAGGGGTACCTACTTGAACCTGCCATTGCTATACCAGAAAATGCCACTTCAATCATTGTGGGTCAAGATGGAACAGTTTCTGTAACAATACCTGGAGATACAAACCCTACAGAGCTTGGTGCTATTGAATTAGCAAGATTTATAAACCCTTCAGGGTTGAAAAATATAGGAAGAAACCTTTATCAGACAACAGCTGCAAGTGGAGAAGCTGTTACTGGCGCACCTGGTGCTGATGGTTTTGGAACTCTGGCTCAGGGTATCCTTGAAATGAGCAATGTGAATGTGGCTGAGGAGATGGTCAATATGATAACAGGTCAAAGGGCATATGAACTGAATTCCAAAGCTATACAGACAAGTGACGAGATGCTTCAGGTGGTAAATGCCCTTAAGAGGTAGTTTATGAGAGTTATTTTAATTTTTTCGATCTTTTTGTTGAGCTTTTTGGAAGCTTTCTGCTCCATATATGAAATAGACAGGGATTGTTTTAGTTTAAAGGATATAGACTCCAGCTTTATTGACAGGAAGATTGTTTGTAAACTGAATTTTGGAGAAGAAAGAAAAGTATCAATAAATTTAATAAAGGGGATGTTACCAAAATCTGAACATAGCAAGATACCAGATGAAACCTTCATAATTGTAAAGCGTAGAGGTGTGGTGTTGACCAACGAAGATCTAAAGGAGCTTTTATCTGAAGAGCTCAAAAAGATATCTTCTGATATAAGATTTGAGATTGTTAAGCTAAATTCAGGTGTTCAGGTTGTTGCTGAGGAGAAGGATAAGTTATCCGTAAAACTGCCTGAAAATTATATGGGTACTACATATTTTACTGTAAACAATGGTGTAAGGGATTACAATGTTTTTGCATATATCAAGGGATATAAGAAAGTTTATGTGAGCAGCGAGAAGATAAAAAAGGGGGAACCCCTCACTGAAAAGACTGTGCTTAAGGAGATAGATATCACTAATGTAAAGGAAGATTTACTGGACAGTGTGGAACATCTGGTGGCAAATCAAAATATTCCCAAAAACAGAATAATCAGTAGAAAAATAGTAACAGATGTGCCTGAAAAATCAAAGGGGGATAGGGTAAAGATAGTTTACCAGAGCGATACCATAAGACTTGAGACTGAAGGTATAATCCTTGAGGATGCCCACAACAATTCTATTGTAAAGGTTAAAAATGTAAACTCAGATAAGATCCTTCTGGGGAAATACAAAGATGGTAAGGTGTATGTAGGAAATTAGGTTTAGATCATAAACAGGTTTTTAATAAAAGTTAATAAATTATCTATTTTTTTGAATGCCTGACTAAAGGTATAATAAATGCGATTTACAGCTTCTATGATAACTGTTTAGAGTCTATTTGTGAAGTTTAATTTAAATTCATTCGTTATTAATATATATTCGTGTATCCCTACCTGCTGTAGATATCTGTTTATTATATGCAACGTCACGTAGTAGTTGTTCTTTTTTACAAAATCTGGTAGCTCACTATCAAATATATTGTCTATGTCTATGGAAAACCTTATATCTATTCTACCCTCCCTGTCGTTGAAAACTTCCAGTACATTTATAAAATTATTTTTTGTAAATTTAACATTGTTGTCAAATTTTATCGGTATTATTTTTACACTTACTAAACTTACACTCTTTTCTTCAGAATTTTTATATAAAAAAGTATGTTTTGGTTTGTATAAGTTGTCAAAAAATTCTTCATATATCTGTTTGTAGCTTTTATTAAACATATCCTTTTTTATCGGATTAAAATATTTGTCAATGGATATGGCATGAACTTTCTCTGACAATTTATTTGGATTGTTTATACTGTAGTTGTAAAATATGCTGTATAGAATAAACAAAGAGATCCCTATTGGAAGATAAAATCTTTTCTTCATGATATCCCAGTAAAGAGATATAGTTATAACTAAATAATGGAAAATAATATCACCATAGTTGGTATCTTCAAAATTTCTAAATAGACTTCCAAGAAATATGTTAAATGCAAATAGAGATAAAATAATATAATAATGCCTGTTCCAGAAATTTGATAAGGAGGAACTATCCCTTTTTAGTAAAAAAATATGCCACAGGAATAGATAGATTAATGTAGCTCCATTTAATATCCCCCCATCTGTAATCGATTTGGTGACAATTACAGCTGTCAATAGGATCAACAATATTATTGGGAGATTATTTTTATGGATAAACATAAGATTATGACAAACTACTATGGTTGTAACGATAGCAA
The DNA here is from genome assembly GCA_020217115.1 of Calditerrivibrio sp. GTDB lineage: Bacteria > Chrysiogenota > Deferribacteres > Deferribacterales > Calditerrivibrionaceae > Calditerrivibrio. The sequence goes on from JAIWOA010000039.1 coordinate 4,199, forward strand.
CTATATAAAATAGCAGTAATATCCACAATAGATACGGATTAATATGGGAAAGCAGTGTTTTGCCGAGATCAAAAGTATGTTCTACTGGTAGTAGATGTAATAGTATATAGTTTAATGGTTTGAGTATATGGGTGTGTAATATTGAGTTAAAGCTATTTTCATTGTTAGCCCAATGGATAACTCTGCTGGTATAGTCAATGGAAAAATATCTGAAATAGTAACTATTTAATAAAAACCCAGATATAAAGAGAATATCTACCATTATCAAATTCAATAAAGGGATCTTTTTAATAACTATCTTTTTATTAAATATAAAGGATAAAAGTAATATGATAAATAAAAGAGATATTGCGTATAAACCTCCACCTCCTGATGTTGAGTAAAAAAACCTCCCCAGTAGATACTTTATAAAAGGTGAATGATAAAATAAAAGTGTTGGTAGAAGAATAATTATTAAAGCGGATCTAAACATTCATAAAGGTATATTAATAACTTGGTGAAGCTGTCCAACCTATTGTGCCTGTATTGTTATCGTAATAGATGGTGACAGTTCTGCCAGATTTTGTCTCAAATACGATATCGTTATTAGGGCTGTTTTTATATCCAATCTCTGCGGACGGGTCTTTCATTATAGAATTTCTTATGTCACTTTTAAATTCAAAAGTATTGTATATTTTACCATAACTTATCTCTTTGCAGTTCCACTCTGTTCTTGGATCACCACCAGGGTCGTAGGCTATGAAGGTTGTGAGAAGAGATTTGCTCTTAACTAAATTTTCAACGGTTGTATAGTCTGCTGGATCACATGTCAGCATTTTTGATAAAAATATATTTTTTGCAGATCTTATAGCGCCTACTATACCCTCTATAGCAGCCTTTTCAGCATCATCCTTTAAATTGACAAACTTTGGAACAGCCACTGCTGCAATTATACCCAGTATCACAATTACTATGACAAGCTCAATAAGTGTAAAACCTTTTCTGTTCATTTAGACCTCTTTCTATTTCGTGTGCAGGGTGGTTCATTTACCACCCTCTGCACAAAACAAAATTAACAGCCAGTTTCAGTTAATGTAATTTTGAAGGTATTGTTAGTGTCGTTATCTTTGTATTCTATTTTGCAGTTGGTGTCGTAACCTTTGTATTTAATCGTTAAAGTTGCATCTCCTGTATTACCTCCACCACTAACCTCAAGATCTCCAGAGGCATTGTCAAGCAGTTTGACTATCCCATCTGTGCTTGCCTTTGGGTAACCATTCTTATGGAAGTAAACATTTTCACCGTTAATAGTAACATTGTCATAGTTAGTCCCTGAAGTTACAGGTCCTAACTGATACTTAGCGTAGCCAATAGAAGCAGCAGATTGAACAGCACCTGATAAACCTTTCAAAGCTGATTTTCTTGCATCTGACTGCAGGTTAACAAACTTTGGTATTGCTACAGCTGCAAGAATACCCAGTATAACGATAACAATAACCAATTCAATTAAGGTAAAACCCTTTTTCATAAAATCCTCCAACGTTTTATTATTTTGAGTTAAAATTTTTTTTATTCTTTGTCAATACTTTTTTATATTCTAAGTGTAAATTTTTTTTTGCTAACTATTTGAAAATATTTTAACATTGTTAATTTTAATAGTTTTACTTCAAAATACTACTTACTGATCAGCTCCTTTAATTCAGATAGGTGATAACAATAATCACTAAATATTTTTCTACACATTTTCACAAAAATCTTTGCTGTAGCCTCTGCGTCGTATAGAGCCCGATGTCTTTTAAATCTGGAGTCTACCCTTATATTTAACTTTTCAATCAATGAATCAAGGCTATGGGATTTGTAATCTGGATAAATAATTTTTGCCATTTTAAGGGTGTCTATGAAAAATGGGAACGGATTTGTGATGGAATATTCTGACATTGCAGCTCTCATAAAAGCGACATCCTTTGATGCTTTGTGGGCTACAGGTATCGCATCTCGCCCAAATTCTAAAAACTGATACATTGCAGTACAGATATCTGGGGCATTTTTTAGCTGCTCATTACTAATTCCATGTATACTGTGGGAATACTCAGAAATCTCTCTGTCTATACTTACGAGGGAATGAAATTGATCTTTTTTATCAAACTTAAAGTTCCCATGGATTCTAAATGCTCCAATTTCAATTATCTGATCACCATTTTCTGGATGAAGACCTGTTGTCTCAAGATCAAACACAACAAAATTAACCTCATTAAGAGGCATATCCAGAAGATCTATCTTGGTCATCTGCTATTCAGCTACTACAAAAGCACCGGGGAAAGATTTTTCTATAGTTATCAGTTTTACCTCTGCACTTTGTCTTGACTCAAAACCGACCAATCTTACCCTGTAAAATTTTTGTCCCTTTATGTTAGCTTCTACAATATTTGAGTTTAAAAATTTTGCAGCTAAAATCTCTGCATTGTTTTTTTCCACAAAAGCCCCTATCTGAATATAGAAATTACCTCTATTGATATCAATCGGCTTTCCATTCATTACAAACTCCTTTGGTGATTCTGAGAGTAATGTAATTTTGACTTTTCCTGTCCCCTTATCAGCTATCCCTATTTCTTTAGCAGCTTTATAGGATAGGTCTATTATTCTATCCTTTACAAATGGTCCTCTATCATTTATTCTGACAACAATTTCCTTACCATTTTCAAGGGATTTTACAAGAACTGTGCTGCCTAATGGCAATAATTTGTGGGCAGCAGTCATATCATGCATGTTGTAGATTTCTTTACTTGATGTAAGCTTTCCATGAAAATCAGCTCCATACCAGGAGGCGATCCCCTCTTCTTCATATTTGTGTATATAATCCAATGGGTAGTATGTAACCCCAAAGACAGTATACGGTTTTCCATACACCATGCTTTCAATCTTATTTTTACCATTGGTCTGATCTATATTTGATGATTCAGATTTTGAAGGAGTCTCCTCCTGATCATCTAAAATTATTATTTTTGCATTTATATTAACTGCATAGATTAACATTATTATGAAAACTATAATATACTTCATCATATATCTCCTTAATTTTTTTGATCCCTTCATCGATAGAATCAAAGCTTATTTCCCTGTTTACTTTCTCAATATAGGAGTGTTTATACAAAGGATCATAGTATTTTACAAGAATTATTTCAGTAAATTTTTCAAATTCACCCCTGTCAAGAAGATCAAGCATCTCATTGTAAAGATTTCCATCCAGATATCTTTTGATCTTATTAAGAGAATTTTTTATCTCTGCAATGTTGTTCTGGGGGTTGTAGTTTTCTATGGTAAATTTAATTCTAAATTCTATTGAAGGTTTTACAAGTACTCCAAACCCTGAAGTCATTTTCTTAAAAATATTTTTAGGGATTACAACTTTTCCTACCTTTTTACTCTCACCTTCAGTCAGAATAAGCTTTTTTTGCCTGCAGATAAGGTCGTAGTAGATGTTGCTTTCAAAATTCTTCTGAGTCACAAAAGGGTAACCAGCTTCCTCTATATGCCCAAAACTTGACCCCTTATGGCATGCATACTTTTCTATATCAAGGAATGGGTATTGATCAGAATTAATAAAACTCAAGATCTTTGTCTTTGCTGAACCTGTTGGACCGTACACAGTAATAAAATTAAATTTGCCAACATCCTCTTCCATGAACCTGTTTACTTCTGATCTATAGGATTTGTATCCACCTGATAGTCTTGATACTGTAAGTCCTGCAAGCCTTGAAAATGTCACAGATGCTTCACTTCTCAATCCACCTCGCCAGCAATATATCAAAGTGTCACCAAACCTATCGGTGACATCCTTTACCTTCATAATAAAATCTTCAAGCTTTGGGGCTACAATTGAGACACCCTTCAATCTTGCATCTTTATGCCCCTTTTGTTTGTAAATTGTCCCCACAATAGCCCTTTCTTCATTGTTCAATATCGGTATATTGATGGCATTAGGGATATGATCCTCTAAAAATTCATTTTCTGATCTAACATCAATTATCCCTATTTCTTTGTATCTTTTATCAAACAGAAAAGAAATATCAACCAGATCTCTCATATGGCTCTTATAGTATAAAAGAAATCAATTTACAATTTTATTTTTTAATTATATAATACAAAAATCTATTTTGTGTTATATCTGGAGGAAAAATGAGTGAAATGGTTACTGAAAAAGATGTAAAGTATATAGCAAAATTATCCAAATTGAGTTTTGGAGATGATGAAATTAGTAGGTTTGCAGATGAATTGAGTAACATTTTGAAATATATCGATAAATTAAATGAACTTGACACCTCCGATGTTGCTCCAACATCACATGTTCTTGATATCTGTAATGTTACAAGGGAGGATATCCCAGAGAGGAAAATATCGAGGGAAGATGCTTTAAAAAACGCTCCAGAAGAGGGTTATAACCATTTCAAAGTACCAAGAATAATTGAATAAATAAGAGGTTAATATGGATCTTTTAAATGCAACATTAAAAACACACGCAGAACTAATAAAATCTAAAAAAATATCTTCAAAGGAGATGTTACATTTTTATTTAGACAGAATAAATAGATATGATAGTAGAATCAATGCATTTATTACGATAAATGAAAAAGCCCTTGAAGAAGCTGAAAAGTATGATTCAATGGTATCAAATAATGAAGATATACCACCTTTTGCCGGTGTACCAATAGCTTTAAAGGATAATATGGTGACAAAAGATCTTTTGACTACCTGCTCATCAAATATCTTGAATAATTTTGTTCCCCCATATGATGCAACGGTTGTTAAGCATCTCAAAGATGCTGGGTTTATAATTATTGGAAAACTAAATATGGATGAATTTGCTATGGGATCATCCTGTGAAACATCCTTTTATAAAAAGACAGTGAATCCATACAACACAGATTGTGTCCCCGGAGGTTCAAGTGGTGGATCTGCTGCTTCTGTGGCTGCAAGGCTTGTACCTGCTGCTTTGGGTAGCGATACTGGAGGATCAATAAGACAGCCAGCTTCACTATGTAACGTAGTAGGGATGAAGCCTACCTACGGAAGGGTTTCAAGATATGGTTTGATAGCTTTTGCTTCAAGTCTGGATCAGATAGGTCCAATGACAAAGACTGTTGAAGATAGTGTCTCTCTGATGGAAGTGATTGGTAAATATGATAAAAATGATTCCACTTCATTTAAAAAAGATGATTTTAACTATAATAATAACTTTGCAAATTCTATAAAAGGGTTAAAGATAGGTTTACCAAAGGAATATTTTGCAGAGGGTATCAGTGACGATGTAAAAAATGCCATAAAGAGTTCTGTAGATTTTTTTGCATCACATGGTGCTGAGATTGTAGATATAAATATGCCCCACACTGACTATGCTGTAGCAGTATACTACATTATTGCAACGGCTGAGGCTTCCAGTAATCTTGCAAGATTTGATGGAGTGAAATATGGCTTTAGAGCAAAAGCTAACGATCTGCAGGAGATGTATACATTTTCAAGATCTGAAGGGTTTGGCACAGAGGTTAAAAGGAGAATTATGCTTGGAACATATGTGCTGAGTTCTGGATATTACGATGCCTATTATCTTAAAGCTCAAAAAGTTAGGACCTTGATAAAAAATGACTTTCTAAATGCTTTCAAAAAAGTTGATTTTATATTAACTCCCACATCTCCTACTACCGCTTTCAAATTGGGTGCAAAGTCAAATGATCCTTTGCAGATGTATCTTAGTGATATATACACAATTTCTCTAAATCTCTTTGGAGGGTGTGGTATTTCAATCCCTGCAGGATTCGATTCGAACGG
>JAIWOA010000040.1 GCA_020217115.1 Calditerrivibrio sp.
TTTACCCATAGGGTTGCAATTGCTGGGGAACTATTTTGATGAGGAAAGGCTACTATCCTTATCAGATTTTTATGAAAGGCATAACCCCTATTATAGGAAACTACCCGGGATGTTTAAGTAAAAATTATAATTGTTACATTTTTTACTAAAGTTTTAAAAATGTTTGTCGATATACGACTTGTAAAGAAAGGTGGGCGATATGGTAATAGAGAGTGGAAATATAAACAACATTCTGAGGACTTACAACAAACAGATTAGATATGGTAAGATATCATCTGTTGTGGATGGCTCTTCGGCATCTAAGGATAAAGTGACATTTTCGCCAGAAGCCAGAAAAATGATGTTTATATCCTCTATAGTTTCTGAATCTGATAAAAATATTGACATTGAAAATTTAAGAAAAAAACTTGAGTCTTTTGACTTTGCAAAAATGAGTGAGGATGAGATTAATCAATTAAAGAATGATATACTGAAATCTCTTTAGTAATATTACAATGGTTTCTATTTTTCGTAAAAATAGTTTTTTATCAAAGTTTCTCACTGTGGCTTTCTTTCTCATTTTATTCTTTTATATAGTACGTTCTGTGGATTACAATTGGGAATGGAAAAGAGCTTTAAAGCTCTTTTCCTATTATGAAAATGGATCAATATATGCAGGGGTTTTGTTAAAAGGTCTCGTTCAGACAATTTTAATCTCTTTCTTTTCATTGATACTTTCCTTTATTTTAGGTTTTTTATCTGCACTTTTGAGGATATCCCAATACTATTCTTTGAGAGCCATATCCTTTGTATATGTAGAATTATTGAGGAATACTCCCCTTATTATACAGATATTTATATCATACTTTATAATCTCAAATATATTCGAACTTGATGGATATTATGCTGCTATCGTTGCCCTTTCCTTATTTGAGGGTGCTTATATATCAGAAATCGTTAGAGGGAGTATTTTGAGCATAAGTAAAGATCAATGGGATGTATCGTTAGCCCTTGGAATGAATAAAAGACAGACACTGGTAAATATAATTTTGCCTCAGGCAGTTACGATTATGTTACCTTCACTTGGGAATATAGCAGTTTCTACAGTAAAGGACTCCTCCTTAATAAGCATTATATCTGTCTATGAACTTACCTTTAATGCACAAAAAGCAGTGTCTGAAAATTTTTTATCCTTTGAGGTATGGTTTTTGGTTGCATTTATATATGTTTTTATTAATATTATAATTATAAATCTGTTGAAAGTTTTTGAGAAATATATGGAGGTAAAAGGATGAAGAAACTGTTTACGTTATTTCTTATGATTTTTTTATTACCTGTTTTTTTATTTGCTTCAGACACAAAGAGTACTCTGGATCAGGTTGTTAAATCAGGGAAATTAAGGGTTGGGATGTCTACTTTTATCCCATGGGCAATGCAGACAAAAACAGGGGAATGGATAGGTTTTGAGATAGATGTTGCAAAAAGATTAGCCCAGGATATGGGTGTAAAACCTGAATTTATACCAACTAAATGGTCTGGAATAATACCAGCATTGCTTACAGGAAAATATGATATTATCATTGGGGGTATGGGGATAACTCCAGAGAGAGCTCTCAAAGTAGAGTTTTCACAGCCCTACGATTATTCTGGAATGGCAATTGTAGCCAATAAGAATAAAACAAATGCAACCTCCCTTGCAGCTTTAAATAACAGCGATACCATAATTACAGCTCGCCTTGGGACAACTGCAGCAAATGTTGCTAAGAAGTTTTTCCCTAATGCTAAAATAAAGCTTTTTGATGATGAGCCACAGGCTATACAGGAATTATTAAACGGTAGAGCAACAGCTTTTGTAAGTTCTGCACCTCTCCCAGCTTTTCTGGCAGTTGAACATAAGGATAAATTATATCTACCGATAAAAGGTACTTTTACAAAGGAACCTGTTGGCTTTGCTGTTAGAAGGGGTGATCAGGCTTTTTTAAATTACCTTAATAGCTGGATAACCGTTGTTTCTGCTGAAGGTTGGCTTGAAGCAAGAAAATCGTATTGGTTTGAATCAAAGGATTGGGAAAAGCTGCTCAACTAATATAATCTATTGATGGCCAGAATTACAACTTTTTTAAACAAAAAAAATTTTACCGATATAATTATAGGTTTGGTAATATTTATTTCTCTATCTGCACTGCTATTCTACCTTATTATAAGCACAGATTATAACTTTAGATGGCACAAACTGATAGATTACTTTGCCTTCTTTGATGGAGGATTTCATTTAGGCCTTATTATAAAGGGGGTTATTTTTACAGTAAAGCTATCTATATTAATTATTCTTTCAAGTACCTTTTTAGGTATACTGTTTGCAGTTACAAGATATTTATATCCAGATTCTTTGGGATTTCTAATTTACATCATATCGGAATTTTTGAGATTTACTCCACCGATTGTGGTTATGTTTATCTTCTATTTCTTCCTTGGTGATAAGCTAATACCAGACATTCTTATAGATATGATTATCGAAAATCAGAATTTAGAGAAGATCGTTTCTATATTTATTGTACCACCTGAGATCTTTAAGCAGTTTCTTTCAGCTGCCATAGGGTTAGCTTTCTATGAAGCATCTTATATCTCAGAAATAATAAGGGGTGGATTGAATGGTGTCAGCAGGAGTCAATTTGATGCAGCTTTTTCCCTTGGTTTAACAAAATATCAGGTTTTTCTTAGAATAGTTTTTCCTCAAGCATGGGAAAAAACGATGCCTGCGATGGCTGGGCAGTATATTTCAATAATAAAAAATACAAGTATAGCATCTGTTATTGCCATACCTGAACTTACTTTTGTAGGAACAGAAATAATATCTTCTACGATGCTGGTTTTTGAGGTATGGTTTTCTATAATGATAATCTATTTCATAATAAATTTTACACTATCAACCTTTGTAAATAGACTTGATTACTTAGCAAGATCAAAATATTCTTGATCAACGATTTAATCTGTATTCGCCAACATCACTGAAGAGTATTGCCCAGTATCTCTTATTAGAATTTTTAAAACTATTTGATCCTTCCAGCCTGATGAAGCACCTTATACTTACCGAGAAAAATATTAAATTTGGGATCTTAGACTCAGGGAGATTCGTCTTCGTTCAAGATCTATCCCCTTTATTTTTGGTTTTATCTTATCACCAACTTTTAAAACCTGAGATGGATGTCTTATAAATTTATCTGCAATCTCTGATATGTGTATAAAGCCAGATTCTTTGAGTCCAATATCTACAAATACTCCAAAATCAACAACATTTGAGACCTTCCCTTCCATAAAATCACCTTCCTTTAAGTCTTCAAATCTTAGAATCTCCTTTTTAAATATAACTTGTTCGAGGGTATCCCTTATATCTCGGTCAGGCTTTTCAAGATTTGATATAATATCCAGCATTGTTAATTATCCAATATTAAATTTTTTGCAGATATCATCGATCTTTTCCCCTTTAAGTTTAAATCTTATCATATTTGCATTTTCTATGGAAAGCTCAAGATAATTTAATAATTTATATACATTATCATATTGTTCCGGGTGTATAAACATCCTGTCAAGTGGTTCATCTCCATCATAAATCTTTAGAAATCCAGCTGCCTGATTAAAGGTCACTTCCCCTATCCCAGAAATCTTCTTCAATTCCTCCCTCGAATTAAACAATCCTTTTTTATTGCGGTATTCTATTATCTTTTCCGCAATATTTTCATTCAGTCCTGACACATATTTGAGAAGGTTGAAGCTTGCTGTGTTGATATCTACACCAACGTTGTTTACTACGTCTACTACTACTTCATCTAATTTATGGGAAAGCTTTTTTTGATTTACGTCGTGCTGATACATCCCTACTCCGATCGATTTTGGATCTATTTTTATAAGTTCTGAAAGTGGATCAAGCACTCTTCTTGCTATAGATATGGCACCTCTTATAGTCACATCTAACTCCGGAAACTCTTTGATTGCATTCTCACTAGCCGAATATACAGATGCTCCAGCTTCACTTACTATAGTGTAGCCTATCTGTAACTTCTCTTCAGATATGATTTTTGATATAAATTCTTCCGTTTCCCTACTTGCTGTTCCATTACCTATTGCAATCCCGTTTATTTTATGCTTTTTTATCAGATCAATTAAAATCCTTTTGCTATTTTCATAATCTTTTTGTGGTTCTGTTGGGTATATTACCCCATATTCGAGGAGTCTGCCAGTTTCATCAATTGCAGCATATTTGCAGCCTGTTCTGAAAGCTGGATCGATACCCAGAATCCGAGCATTTTTTACAGGTGGTGTCATCAGGAGTGCCCTTAGATTTTCTGAAAAGATCTTTATTGCCTTCTCTTCAGCTGAAAAAAATAATTCCTGCCTGAATTCTAACTCTAAGGATAGCAGAATAATCCTCTTAAGTGCATATTTTATGGCTGATTCAACATATCGGTTTAATATTATATTTTTTGAGGATATCTTCCCCTTTATCGCATTTATCAAAATATCTTCATCTATGTATAACTTTACCTTTAGTATTTTTTCAGATTCCCCTCTAAATATTGCAAGTACTCTGTGGGGTGGTATCTTTGTAATCTCCTGACTAAAATCGTAATAATCTTCAAAGTTGGTTCTTGATGTAACATCTTTTCTCTTCTCTGTGTTAATTTTACCATTCTCCCTTATCAGCTCTCTTACCCGATTCTTTATTTCTATATCATGCCCTATCTCAAAAATAATAATCTCCATTGCTCCTTCGATTGCTTCATCCAGAGATTTTATGTTTTCATTTATAAAATTTTGTGCATACCTTTCTATCTCATTAGAGTCATCTGTATTCTTTATGAAATCTGCCATCGGTTGCAGCCCATTTTCCCTTGCAATATCAGCCTTTGTCTTTTTCTTTGATCTGTATGGTGCATATATATCTTCAAGATCTTTAAGATTTGTTGTCGATATGATCTTTTTTTCAAGTTCATCAGTTAGCTTACCCTTTTCTTTTATCGATTCTATTATGCTGGATTTTCTTTTTTCCAGATTCTCCATATACTCCTTTCTTTCCAATATTTCACGGATCTCTGTTTCAGTCATACCACCAGTCATCTCTTTTCGATATCTTGCTATAAATGGTACTGTTGCACCCTCTTCTGTCAGATTTATCAAATTTTTTATATAAAATTCTTTTATTTGAAATTCCTTAGCCAAAATATCTATCATAGATACCTCTTAAAAGTTTTTTGTGTAAGGAATGGAAGTTAAACCAATTTTTATAAGAATGCAAGGGGGATTATCACTTTACCCCCTTTGCTTCTACTGTGATGTAAATTTAACGGTTTACTGGAAAATATTAAACTATTTATTAAAAAGTTTTATTTTTTCTGCTATTTTTTCCAGATAATCTTGGGATACTTTTTTAGATGTGCCCAATGTTACCATTCCACCTATATTTTTTGCCTCGATAATTAACATACTACCCATATCACTTGTACCAAAAGCTGCATTCATACCTTTCAGGGAATAGGATTTACCATTAATTATTTTGAGATTTACAGCAGATGTTGATTGTTTGAATTGGCTGATATCCCCCAGTCTTATCTGTATAAGATCTGAAGGCCCAGAAAACATTGCAACAGATTCCTGCCCATCCTTTATAACCTCCATCAATTTAAATCCATCAATGTTTACAGATTTCATCCACGCTTTGAATTTTGCTTCATCCATTGGTGCAGAAAAAATTATTGCAGGGAAAATCATTAAAACTAAAAATACAGCAACCTTCATAAATACCTCCTTATCTAAAGAATAACTACATACAATTGTTAACCTTAAATACTCTTTATTAATAAAAAATATTTTTTATCCATGGCATTATCCATAAATCTTAAGCATTTTTAACATCTTTTTCATCAGAAAAAAAGTATGCTGATACAGATATTAGTATCCCTGCTACACATAATAAAAAAGTAGCTTTGTATGCTTGAATGGGGTATTTTCCACCAATCTTACCATATAGATCTAAAATTATTCCCATAATGTGCTGAAATACTGCAGCACCAAATATTGCAAAAAAGTTTATCCAGCTCATTACTGTGCCAGCTTGCGACAGAGGGAAACGCTCCTTTATGTGAGAATAACCTATTATCCCGGTAGATCCAAAAAAGCCATAGATGAAAAACAGTATATAAAGTGTCAATACAGAGGAGCCTGTAGTTAATTTTGTTAAGGATATCAATACTATCAGGAAAACGGAAAGTCCAAATATAATAACCCACTTACGAGATTTTACTATTTTGTCTGAAAGGTAGCCCATCATCGGTCCACCAAATATAAAACCTACAGCTATCATACTGATAATTTTCCCTGCTGAAGTTTTTGAAAGATTAAAAACATCCATAAGGTATGGAGCTCCCCATAGACCTTGAATTCCCACAAAGGTCCCAAACCAAAAAAATTGTGTTGCACCAATGATCCAGAAATTTTTATTCTTTAATATTGCAGATAAAGCAACTTTTCCCTGATGAGTATCACTTATGGGTTTGTCTTTTACAATTTTCCATATAAAAAAAGCTGACAGAAGGGTTATAACGGTTATAATCAGGAAAGAATTTCTCCAGCCTATGTATATAGAAAGAGCTGCAAGAGGGACTGTTGCAGTTAATGCTCCTATATTTCCAATTGCCATTGATAATGCAGACATTGTGCCAAACTGATCCTTTGAAAACCAGAGGGATATAAACTTTAACGTTGCCATATATGCACAGGATACCCCAAGTCCTATAAGTGCTCTACCCACTATTGCTGTGGTGTAATTTGGAGAGATGGCAAATAGGAGTGATCCTAAAATAGTGAATCCGCTAAAGAAAACTACAGTCTTTCGTGGTCCTAATTTGTCAAGTATAGGTCCAAGTGGAAATTGGGCAAATGCGAAGGTATAAAAATAAAAACCACTCAATAGACCCAATGCCTCAGCCGTTATTGAGAAATCTTTCATGAGATCTGGAGATATTACTGCAGTTGAAACCCTGTAAAAGTAGGACAGATAATACATAGAAATTATGGCAAAAAACATTGCTATTCTACTATTCATGTTAATAATTTTAGCAGATAATAAAAATAAATCAACTGTAAAGATTGGTTTTAAAAATTAAAGGGGGAGCACTCCCCTTTTTTTATCTAATAGACTATTATCATCCCCATTACAGGCAGACCTACTTTAGCGAGTATGCTATCAATATTTGTTCTTATATATGGGAAAGTGATTACATTTTGATTTGCTTCAATAAATTTTTTTACCAGTTCATCATCTATCTTTTCATCCATGATGATATCCCCTCTTAAAAGACCTCCTGCCTCGAAAACCAATTTGTTCTCTTTATCCACCATACTTACATTTCTTATACTGTATTGTGCTGCAAATCTGTAAACATGCTTACCATCCTCAAGCTGAATAAGATGCTCTGCTGACTCTATTACCACATTAAGATTCAGTCCAAGCTGGAATTCAGATGCTTTGTCCTGAGGTGGGACAAAGGTATTGTAGGATAAAGCTGGAAACCATATATTTCCAACGGAAAAAGGTGTGTTATTCCCATGATCTGACATAGATGACCCCTTAAATATTTTTTTTATGATAGTATGTTAATAGTATTAAAGTCAATAAGAAAATTTAGCATATTGTTAAGGGTTAGCCAAATTTTATTGTTGACTTTTTAATAGCTTGTAATAGGATAAAATGGAGGTGAAATCTTGAGAGAAATATCGGTTGAAGAAGGGATAAAACTATTTGATTTGCAATTGATGGAGCTTGCCGATATGGCCAACTCCATCAGACAGGAGAAGCATCCAGAAGGTTTTGTTACTTTTGTTATCGACAGAAATATAAATTATACAAATATCTGTGTGTGTAAATGTAAGTTTTGTGCATTTTATAGGGACGAAGAGGATCCTGATGCATATGTGATAGATTACGACCTACTATCAAAAAAGATTGAAGAAACAATATCCTTAGATGGGACGCAGATACTTTTGCAGGGTGGTTTACACCCAAAACTCAAAATAGATTATTATGAAAAATTTTTAAAATTTATAAAATCCAATTATAAAATATGGATACATGGTTTTTCAAGCCCAGAAATAGATCACATTGCTAAAGTTAGCGGAATCACAGCTGAAGAGACACTTGATCGGCTTATAGATGCTGGTCTTGATTCGATTCCTGGTGGTGGAGCAGAATTGCTTGTGGATGTTGAGAGAAGTAGAGTGAGCCCGAATAAGATAAATTCAACGAGATGGCTTGAAATAATGGAAATTGCCCACAAAAAAGGTCTTAGAACTACCTCTACCATGATGTTTAAAAAAAGTGATACACCATCGATGATAATTGAACATCTTGAAAAAATTAGAAATTTACAAGCTAAGACAGGTGGGTTTACTGCTTTTATCCCCTGGCCTTTCCAGCCCAATAATACTGAGCTGGGGGGGGATAGTGTTACCGCTGTGGAGTATCTCAAAGTACTTGCAATTTCCAGAATATTTTTGAATAATATAGAAAATATTCAGGTTTCATGGGTTACTCAGGGACCAAAGGTGGGACAGGTAGGTTTGTACTTTGGTGGGAATGATTTTGGTAGCTTGATGATAGAGGAGAATGTTGTTGCATCCTGTGGAGTAAGCTATATGATCTCCCTTGAAGAGCTTGTTAATAATATAGAAAAAGCTGGATTTAAAGCTGTTCAGAGGGATATGCTTTATAACCATTTGAGGTATTTATCTTGAGGAAAGAACTTTTTGATATATTTACTGATATTTCTGAAAAGATGGCATCTACCCTTAATGTGGATGAACTTTTGCAGGATATACTCTCAATTACTCAGGATTACCTTTCTGTAAAGAGGGTTTCTATAATGATGATTGAGGGGAATTACTTGTCAATCAGAGCTGCTGTAGGACTAAATATGGATTACAGAGATCTTAAGATCCCTCTCGGCGATGGAATAAGTGGTAAAGTGGCTATGAGTGGGGAAGCTTTTGTCATGAATAGTAGTAAAAAAAATAATGAGGAGTTGGGTTATTCTACGGCATCTTATATGTCTGTACCTCTAAAAATAAAAAGTAAAGTTGTGGGGGTTTTAAATCTTACAGATAAAAAAGATGATTTTTTTACGGATGAGGATGTAAAAATAGCCACATATATTGCATCGCAGTGTGCAATATCGATAGAAAAAGCCCAATTATACGACAATATGAGGAGAGCTGAAAATCTTCAGCTTGTTGGGAAATTTACCAGCACAATTGCCCATGACATAAAAAATCTATTAAATATTGTTCAAAGTTACGTTGAACTCCTTGAAATTGAAACAGACAATAGAGATGACTTTAAAGAGTATGTTGATAGCATTTATGCAGAATTAAAACTTATACATGGACTTGTTATGGATATTCTGGACTTTTCAAAGAATTCAATAAGTTTGAGAAGTTCTAAAATTGATTTAGAAGATTTTATGGATTATATAATAAAACATACCCTGATAATGTTACGTCCATACAATGTAGAATTTTTCTATGATTACCCAAGAGGGGTTGAGTTTTCAGGTGACAGGGAAAGGTTATTCAGGGTATTTTTTAATCTTATAAACAATGCTCTGGATGTTGTTGGGGAAAATGGTAAAATAGGGTTATATGTGAAGCAAGATATTGGTAAGCTTATTTTTATTGTTGAAGATAATGGTATAGGAATTCCAAAGGATCTTGCGGAAAGGATATTTGACCCATTTTATACTTCAGGAAAGGATAAAGGGACAGGGCTTGGTCTGGCTGTAGTAAAAGATATTGTCACTGCCCATGGTGGAACGATCAGTGTAGATTCTGAGGTTGGTAAATATACGAAATTCATTATAACGATCCCTATTTGTTAGAGGTTTGAAGATTAGTGTACAATAATATAATAATCAAAGGTGCAAGACAGCATAATTTAAAAAATATATCCCTTGAGATACCAAAAAACAAGCTT
>JAIWOA010000041.1 GCA_020217115.1 Calditerrivibrio sp.
GTGGTTATAACCGGAGTGAGTGGTTCAGGAAAATCTACACTTGCCTTTGATACTCTATATGCAGAGGGTCAGCGTAGGTATGTAGAGTCTTTGTCTGCCTATGCCAGACAGTTTCTTGAGCTTATGGAGAAGCCAGATGTAGATACGATAGAGTATCTATCACCGGCTATAAGTATAGAGCAGAAATCTATAAGCAAAAATCCAAGATCTACTGTTGGTACAATTACGGAGATTTACGATTATTTGAGGCTTTTGTTTGCAAGGGTTGGAGAGGTTTTTTGCCCTGTATGTGGAAAAAAAGTTGAAAGCTATACCCCTCAGCAGATAACTGACATAGTTATGTCCTATCCAGAGGATACTAAAATTGAGATTTTGTCACCCATTATAAAAGGTAAAAAAGGTGAGTTTAAACAGCTTTTTGCAAAGTTATTAAAGGATGGTTATGTTCGTGCATACGTAAATGGTGATTTAGTAAGGCTTGAGGATGAGATTAATCTGAATAAAAATCATAAACATAGCATATCTGTAGTGATAGATAGGATAAAGGTCCGAGATGATGTAAGAAGAAGATTAACAGACTCTATTGAAACCTCCTTAAAGCTTTCAGATGGTCTGGTGGAGATATCCTTTGATGGGGATATAAAACTTTTTAGTGAAAAATTTGCATGCATGGATTGTAATGTGAGTATCCCCGAGATAGAACCAAGAACTTTTTCGTTTAATAACCCATTTGGTGCATGTCCAGAATGTGAGGGACTTGGGGAAAAGCTTGTTTTCGATATAGATCTTTTAGTGCCAGACAAAAATAGATCTATCAAGGAGGGTGCAATTGCTCCATGGGGGAAGCTGGATAATTTCCATTCTATGAATACCATCATAGCACTTTCTGAACAATGTGGAGTAGATGTAAACAAACCTTTTTATATGCTTGATGAAAAAAGTATAGATATTATTTTAAATGGTGCAGATATCCCACTCAAACTTTATACTTTCAAGGGTGATCAGAGAATTGGCTATGAAAAAACTTTTAAAGGTGTTATTGGGGAATTGAAGGAGTTATTGCACTCCAGTAAATATGCAGATGTAGACAGGGCAAGACAGTATATGTCGAGTATGCCATGTGAAGTATGTAAAGGTGCAAGGTTAAGACCGCATAGCCTTTCTGTCAAGATAAATGGTCTTAATATATTTGAGATATCTTCCATGAATGTGGAAAATCTTATCCCTTTTTTTGAAAATGTTGAATTTAAAGGGTTTAAAAAAGAGATCGCTGATAAAATTATCCGTGAAATTATGCATAGATTAAAATTTTTAAAAAATGTTGGGATAGACTATGTCACCTTGTCTAGGAGTGCTATGACATTAAGTGGTGGTGAATCTCAAAGAATAAGACTTGCAACCCAGGTGGGTTCTGGACTGACTGGTGTGTTGTATGTGCTTGATGAACCGAGTATAGGGTTGCATCAGAGGGACAACGATATGCTTATTTCTACACTAAAAAATCTAAGAGACATAGGGAATACAGTTATCGTTGTGGAGCATGATGAAGATACAATTAAAAATGCAGACGAAATTATCGATATGGGGCCCGGTGCTGGAGTGAAGGGAGGGGATCTGGTTTTTCAGGGGGATTACAATTCTCTTATAGAGTGCAGATGCTCATTAACTTCAGATTACCTCTCTGGAAGAAAAAAGATAGAAATTGGTAAGAGAAAGATGCCTGACGGAAGATTTATCGTTGTTAAAGGGGCAAAACAGAACAATCTCAAAAATATAGATGTAAGTTTTCCTATCGGACTTATTACTGCTGTTACAGGGGTTAGCGGTTCTGGCAAATCTACTCTCGTAATGGATATCTTATATCATGCATTGAAGAGAAAATTGTTTGGCTCTTCCGGAAAACCTGGTTTGCATGATGATGTTTTGGGATATGAGTATATAGACAAAATTATAGATATTGACCAATCCCCTATAGGTAGGACCCCGAGATCCAATCCAGCAACTTATACTGGTGTGTTTAATGATATCCGTGAGATCATGGCACTTACACCTGAAGCAAAACTTAGGGGCTATAAACCTGGTAGATTTAGTTTTAATCTGAAAGGTGGTAGATGTGAAAAATGTCAAGGGGAAGGTTATATAAAGATAGAAATGCATTTTCTTCCAGACATGTATGTTAAATGTGATGATTGCCATGGCAAAAGGTATAATCGTGATACCCTTGATATACACTACAAGGGTAAAAATATTTCTGATATTCTGGAATTGACTGTTGATGAAGCCTACGAATTTTTTGAAAATATTCCAAAACTTAATTTTAAATTGTCAGTCTTAAAAGATGTTGGATTAGGGTACATACATCTTGGACAGCCTGCTACAACTCTCTCTGGTGGTGAGGCTCAGAGAATAAAATTGGCTAAGGAGCTTATGAAAAGATCTACGGGGAAAACCCTTTATATATTTGATGAACCTACAACAGGGCTTCATTTTGATGATGTAAAAAAACTTATAGATATATTTAAAGCATTGTCAGATGCTGGTAATTCTGTTATAATAATAGAACATAATCTGGATGTTATAAAATGTGCAGATTATATTGTTGATCTTGGACCAGAAGGTGGGGATAGAGGTGGTGAAATAGTTTTTGCTGGAACTCCGGAGGAATGTTGCAAATGTGATGCTTCATTTACCGGCAAATATCTAAAGGAGAAGCTTTATAATGTTTAAAAAAGTTTTATTGTTTATAGTGTTTACATTACTATCTGTTGCCTCTTTTGCATCCCTTCAGGATGATTTCAATAGCAATTTAAAGGATTACAATTTTATAAAAAATTCGAAGAATGTTACCAGATTCTCCTACAAAATGGTGGGTGATAAATTTTACGATATTTATGAAAAATCTCCAAAAACAAAGCTTGGAGAGGAATCTTTATATTATACAGCATATACCTTTTACAATTCCTATAAAAGGTTTAAAAATCTCTTAGATAGGGATGATGCCTTAAAATATTTCAGGCTACTCTCCAGCAATTTTAAATCTAATAGGGGAGCTGAAGCTTATTTGAAATCTGCTGAAATTTACCTTGAGATGAAGGATATCCCATCTGCTAAATTCTCCCTTGATTCGGTCATACATAAATATCCAAAGACCAAATACTATACTCAAGCCAAAAAGGAGCTTGCTGAAATTGAAAAGAAGTATTCTGAACCTAAAGTCACCAGAGTAGTTGAAGCTAACAAAAATATCCAGAAGGAGCCAGATAAACAATCCCCTACAAATGACAATGAAAATGTAAAGAACACAAATATAACTCCAGAAAAGAATGCTCCAAGAGTAGAGATAAAAAATGTCAAATATTGGAGTAATGAAGATTATACGAGGGTAGCAATAGAGCTTTCTGGTAACGCCCATTTTTATAAACACTGGCTTAGGGAAAATCCTGAATTCAACAAACCCCCAAGGCTTTTTGTTGATATATACAACTCTGTAATTAACCAGTCTGTACCAAAAACGATGGAGATCAACGATGGTCTATTAAAGGCTTTGAGATGGGGGATATATGAAAAAAATACAACAAGGGTTGTTTTAGATATAGATTCGGTGAACGATTTTACTGTGTTTTTGATGGAAAATCCCTACAGGATAATCATTGATGTCAGCAAAGATTCACTCTCAAAAAAAGTTAGTCAGAAGGTTAAAACAGAGTCTAAAAAAGGTAAAGATGGTCAGATTATTCTCGATGAGGGAGGAGATAAACATACTCTTGCTTCTGTATTTGGTCTAAAGGTTAAGACAATAGTTTTAGATCCTGGTCATGGTGGTAAAGATCCGGGGGCTTCATACCATGGTATTATGGAAAAAGATATAAATCTTGATATAGCTTTGAGAGTCAAGAAACTTCTTAATAATTATGATTCTGCTCTTAAGGTTCTTTTAACAAGGGAGACAGATGTATTTGTACCCCTTGAAGAGAGGACAGCATTTGCCAATAAGAATAGATCCGATATATTTGTTTCCATACATCAAAATGCAAGCAGAAATCAGGATGCAAGGGGTATTGAAACCTACGTACTTAATGTGACAAAGGATAAAGCAGCCCTTGCAGTTGCTGCCTTTGAGAATCAGGCTACAGAAAAATCTTTGTCTGATCTTCAAGGGATTTTAAAGGATATTATGCTTAACTCAAAATTGGAAGAGTCTTTAATGCTTGCAAATTTTGTTCAGAATGGGCTTGTATCAAAGACAAATGACAAATCACTTGGAGTAAAACAGGCGCCTTTTTACGTCCTTGTGGGTGCAAAGATGCCATCAATATTGATTGAATGTGGTTTTATATCAAATTCTGAAACAGCATATCTGTATACAACTGAGGAATACAAGGACAAGATGGCAGAGGGGATATTTAAGGGACTTTTAAAATATATAGAACATTATAATGGTAAATAATGGCAAAAAAGTTCTTTTTTTAATCAAACTGTTAGCTGTTTTTTTTGTATTCATAATATTGTTTTTTCTGTCCATTAATTTTTTTGTAAAAAAAAATCTCAATTACCTTCTTTCACGTTATGCTGGTTATAAAACTGTTGTTACCGAGGTAAGATCACTATTTATACCATTTTACATAGATATAAAAATGTTAAATATCGAAATAGATTATGCAAATTTTGAGCTGCATGATCTTTATCTAAAATTTTACCCTTTAAACTATATTAAAGGAAAACCTTACCTTACCATCTCCAGCTCTAAAGTAAAGGGGAATATACCTGAAAGATTTTTCTATACCTGGTATGATATAGATTTAAGGAAAATGCTTAAAAAGGTTGATGTAGGTAACAGCGACATCTTGATTAACTACAAAGGGGTAGATCTTTCACTAAAATCAAGTCTGATATCCTACAATTTGGGGGAGATCTCTATCCCCTATCTAAGTGGTATGGTAGTTAGAGATAAATTATCTGAAAAGTTTATCGGCAGAACTAAGATGAGATTAAACCCTGATAGTTTAACAATAGAATATTTTGATATAAAAGGTGACGATTTTTTTATAGAGCTTTTACATGGTGAACGTAAATTATCTATGAATTCTGCTATTGTTAAAGGGTATTTTGGAAATAGAGTATTATCTATCATAAATAATAAATTTGATGGGAAGGTAAAATTTGATGGAATTATTGAAAACTATTCCATCAATCTAAAATTTCATTTGAATGTCAGGTATAAGCAAAGGTTCCCCTTTGATTTTTACCTTAAAACAGTGGGGGATATAAGAAAGGAATTGGCATTTAATACTGAAGGTTTGAAACATGATGGTTTAAATATAAGATGCTTTGGAAAGTATGCTGTAAAAGATAGGAAAATATCAGCTGATGCAGTATTTGATAGCTATCATATTATGAAAACAGATAAATGGAATATTTCACTTAACAGATTTTCCCTTATATATTTTTTAAAAGGGTATGGGAGTTTTGCTACCATATTGAACAGTAACGAGAACTACAATGTCAAAGGTGAGTTTTTATATGAAAAAGATGCTGAAAAAATAGTATTTAAATCATTGAAGCTGTCCTCTGATACAACGGATTTACATGGAACTGGTGAATACGATTTTCAAAATTTCAATTTTACCTATGTGGCGAAACTCAACGGAAATAGAGATATGGAAAAAGGGATAAATGTAGATTACAAGGGTAACGTGGAGGGCTTGTTATCCTTCAGTAACGGAAAATTGGAGGTAAAAGGGAGATATAAAAGCAATGTTAGACAGAAGATCTATGGGATATATACAAAAGAATTAAGTGGTGATTATTTTGTGGATAATGATAGTGTAGATTTTACTACCTTTGGAATACTTGATAATGGTAGTCTGGAGGTAACAGGAGAGATTAATACTATCAATGGAGATGAAAAATATGCTCTGAAGATGAAAGAGACACCTTTCTATGAAATATTTAACTTTTTTGATTCAAAATCTGATATATCTTATCCGTTAGACGGTTATTTGTATGTAAATAAAAAAGGGGGGGATTACTCTGGTAATGGGGAGTTTTCTATAGTTAACTTTAAAATTAAGAACAATAGGGGCAGGATATCCTTTTTTAATAGTAAACTAAATATAGATAGTCTGGAGATAGACAAGATATTTCTCAAAACCCCTTTTTACTTCGATTTTAAAAAAGATTTAGTCAGGGGTAATATAAGAATAGATAGGGTATCATACCCAGATTTTCCAATACTTGACAGGATAGATCTTTCGATATCTGGTAAGATAGATAACCCGACAATTGATGGGAAATTCCAGTTAAGTTATAAGGATTTTTTAAAATTCAGAAGTATAAATGTCGATGGTGAACTTGAAAATATAAGTCTTTCCCACAGATCAGATGATTTAATTGCTGCTGCTAATATAAGAAAGCTAAGGGATCTGGAGATAGTTTTTAAATTAAAGGGTTATTCCTATGATAATATTAGTTTATCTGGGGATATTTATGCAATATCCAAAGATTTTAAGACTTTTTCAGGGGGGAGCGACAAAATTGAGTTTTTTTATAATAAAAAATATGTAGGGGCTTTTGAAAAGATCGAATTTAGAAATACAGGTGGGGATAGCAGGTTTAAAGTATCTGCAGATATTGACTCAAACTATATAAAAGGGGCAACATTGAAGATTGATGATATTAGTGATAAAGGGGTGAAAGGTTATATAGATTTTGGGAATAGCAGAGGGGTATCTGGTGATTTTCTGACATTTAAAAGTATCTCTGGAATTGTTAATTTTTCATATGATTATCATGGTTACCCCTTATTGTACGGAACTGTCAACTCTATAATTGATCTAAAATATAGCGATATGAAGCTTAGATTGCCAGATAATCGTTTTACTATTGGTTTTAAAGGTTCTAATTTTTATTTAGATCTTGCTGGTGCAGGTATAAAAGGTAAGCTTGATAGTAGATATTATTACAAAATCTCTGATATGACTGGTAGTATATCCTTCAGAGATATATTTGTTGCAAATAGGGGTTTCTATGGGGCAATTGGAGGAGAATTATCCTTTAATGGAGGTGATAAGTTATTAACTGGAGATATTTTTTTAATAAATTCAGTTTTTAGATATGAGAAATTTAGTAAAGTTAGCATGCAGAAGGGGAATAATTTAAAACTACCCTTTGATCTGGATCTGAAGATATATACAAAACAACCTGTTAAAATAATTGATAGTTTGATAGATGCAAAATCCAATATATCATTAAAAATAAAGGGTGGTATCGATGGGGTAGTGGTAAATGGTGATATCAATCTCGTAGATGGCAGTTTCAAAATCGTTGACAGTAGATTTTATATAAATAAGGGTTTTATGAAGATTTATGAAGACAACAATATATTTGCATACCTTGAAGCATCTGGAAGTGGTGATATGAAAAATGCAAAGATCATTGTACAGGGGTATTTACCAAACTACAACATAACAATATATGATAAAAATCTTAAGGGGGAGGGTAGATACAGCTCCAAAAATTCGGGTAGTGAGATGCTTTTAAGTCGTTTGATAAGTGATGATATTTTTAAAAATATCGTATCTGTTAGCAATAGTATATTTGGTATAAATAGAATAGGTATTGAACCTTCAGTTAACGGAGGAGTTTTTAAGATTGGGAGAAAGTTTAGTGATAGAACAGAGATTAATTACATTGCAGATATAAATTACTCAGATAACAATAAGGTTGCTGCTGAATACAGTCTGTTTGATTGGTTAAAAATCGGTATTTTTTCCAACTCTAAAGGAGGGGCAGGTGCAGGTTTTAATTTTAGCATTGATTATTAGTTTTTTCACTATAATGGGACATGCAGCGGTAGAAATCAGGGGAGATATAAATCCTGAGTTAAAGAACAAACTATCTTTTTACTATAAAAGGATGACAGATGATGATTTTACCAGATTGGTTGATCTCCTTGGTTTGTATATTCTGGAAAAAAATGATGATTTTGTAAAAATAGAGGGTAAAAATATCATAAAATCTATCAAAATAACTGGGGGTAAAAGTTTTCTTAATTCAGTGCTGTTATCATTTTTAGGGGTTTCTACCGGCGATCCTATATATTTTGATACATTTTACATAATCAAAGAAAAACTTGAAAAATATTACAAATCGATGGGGTTTAGGGATGTTAACGTTTTTGTGCATGGTGAAAATGGAAATATCTTAATAGCTGTAGATGAAGGTCCAAGATACTACATAGATGAGATTGTTTTGAAATATGGGGATATAAAAAGTGTATTTAGATTTGATAAAAGATTTTTTACTCCTGATGTTCTTAATGAATATATCGATAAGTTTAGAAAAAACTTACAACTTGAAGGCATATGGGGAGTATCTCTGATTAGAGAAGAGATTTTCAAACAAGAAAAAGGGGTCTTCTGGGATCTGCTCTTAGTTGATCCATTCTCTATGATTTTTGGTAAGAATATTCTGGTTAAAAGTGTTATAGAGATGTCTGGTGGCTCAAAATTTAACTTTGTAATAGACAAAAATATTGCAGCTATCGAGGATAAAAAATTTATTGAGGATTTTATTGCAAGTAACTTAAAGAGTTTCGATCCAATATCAATCAGGGAGGTTGAGCTGCATTTAGAGGAGGCTTTATCTGAAAGGGGGTATGTAAAACCTGAGGTTGAAATAGATTTGAAGGATGGTGTTATTAATCTACATATCAATTTCGAAGATATTGTAAAATCTATAAAAGTAATTATTTCCGCCAATGGGAAGAAGCTGCCTATTTCGGTTGAAACATATTTAAAAGAATTAATTGCCGTTGGAAGCTTTGAAGAAGCAAAGAAAAGGATTGTTAATATATTGAATTCAATGGGTTACCTTAATGCTAAGGTATTGGATTACAGCTTAACTCAAGATGATAATAATATCATTTTTTTAGCAAATGTTTCATTGGGTGATGGTGTCACAATTATAAGAGAGGTATATCTGGATGGTGAGAAGATTCTTGAAAATGTTGGACTTGCTCCAGATGAAAAAAATATTGAAAAGGTCAGGAAACGTTTGTTGGAAGTTTTATCAACCAAAAAGTTTGTAAAGGAGGTTTATTTTGAAAAAAATGAAGGTGGACGATACTATTTTAAAAGTGAAACAAGGGATATAGAGATTACTGATATTTTATCAAATTCAGAAAAACTTGATAGTAAGGTAAAAAGAAAATTTTTCTCGAAAGATCCCTTTCTTACTACAGAAAAGTTTATCGATATTCGTGACTATATAATAACAAACAAAAATGCTGAAAATCTTTTTATAGATTTTATGGAGTTTGATAATAAATCTATACTGATACTGAATAAGTTAGATGGGAAGCCCAATAGATTTTTTGGAAGTCTTAGTTATGATTCCTTAGACAGGATTTCTGGTGAAATCGGTTATAGTAGATTTGATATTTTAAATAGTAGTAGAACATTTTCTGCAATGGTCAGAGGATCTTTTAACGAAAATTCAATAAATTTTTCTCTACTGGGGAGGAAAACTGTTCTTGGGGTATTAGATGACTATTACCTTTTATCATACAAGGAAAGGGATGAGTCTGATTTTGAATATAAACAGTTTTCAGGTGAATCAAGCTTTAGATTCAAAAAGAATATATTTGAAATGGTCTTTGGTGTAAAATATGAACTTTCAGAGATTCAAAATACCGACTTTAATATTATAAATAATAGCAGATATATGCATAATTTTAAAATATTAAGCATTCCCCTCTCCTTTACTTTAAAGAGCAGAGGATTTGAACTCTATAATGATAGGGGACTTAGGGGGAGCTTTGGTGAACAGCTTTCATTCTCCAATAGTAGTAATTTTCAAATTCACCGGTTGAGTTTGGAAGGGTACGAAACATTTAATAATAGATATTTTTTTGACGTTGTTTTAGATTTTAATAAAATTACTGGTGATGACGTGCCTCTATATTATCTGTTGACTCTCGGTGGTCCCAAATATATGAAGGCTTTTTCCTATAGAGATCTGGGTAGAAAAGATCCAGACACCGGGGCGACAATAGGGGATAAGTCAACGATCTATTCAAAGTATATGTTTGGTTATAAACCTATGGATAATATAATTTTTGGCCCTTTTTTTGAGTATGCTGCTATAGGTGAAGATTTTGGAAAATTAAAATACTATAAGGATATTGGAGTCGAACTCCTTATTACTGTCAAAGAGCTTGGTAATTTTGGATTTAGCTACGCATACAACCCATTTGATCCATATAAAGGTAAGCAGGCTTTTTATATAAATTTTGGGGTTAATTTCTAATTACCACTTTATTATACTTATTATTATTTCTATGGCTATCAGGAGAATAATTATCATTTCAAGGAAAGAGGAGTGTATATGCTTCTGTTCATCTGCAAGCATGCCGAGGAGGTCTTGAATGATCTCCATCTTTTTATTTAGAACCTCAACCCTCGACTTCACATCAAGATAGTTTGCTACTTTGTCGTAAATCTGCTCAAGCTCAGAATATTCCCAAAAAAACTCAGGGACATCCAGCAAACCGAAACCCAGATATATTTGTGACTTTTCAAGGAATATCCTCCCCCTTTCTCTGGAGATCTCTTTTTTGGTCATTGAAATTTTCCCCTTTTGGCTGAGCTCAACGGGGATATTTTCATTTCTCTTTATTATATCTGAAATAGATTCTTCAAATTTATACAGCTTTGTAGATTGGGAAAGTGGATAGGATATGGCAATTTTAACCATATCTCCAAAATCGTTTAATTGGAATATGTCCTTTGTTATTTTTAGCTGTTGAAAACTTTCATCAATTGAATAGCTAAAGTCTTCAATGATAGGTTTATCAAAGCTTCTCAATTGGAACGGTTTCACCTCTTCAAGGAGGTGTTTTTGGGTATCATAGCCGATATTCCACAGGACAATAACTCCATAATTGAAAAAGATTGCAGTTCCACCATCATTAATATTTATAAGAATAAGATCCTTCAGGAGGATAGATTTAAATCTGTCTGAAAGATAGTTTGAAAGCTCTCTAAAGTCAAACTCTTCAGCCAAGCAGATTATCTTGATCGGATATATTTGTCCCATATATACCTGGTTTAACTCAATAGGGTTTGTAATATACAAACCCTATGCTGTTTGTCCTCCTGGCTGACCGATATTTCTTTTTTTAGCTCTTTCAATTGTTTGTAATGCAAGGTACTCTTTACCATACAGCTGTATATTTTCAGCTTCTTTATCAAAGGAATCGTAGTGATTTTCCTCTTCCTGAATAATATCTTCAAAGAGTTTTTTTGTTACAGAGTCTCCATTCTTTGCACATTCCTGAGCAAATTTGTTGTATAAACTTATTGCATCCTCCTCAAGCTTTACAGACATTTTCAACATCTCCTCAGGATCAGTTATCTTCTTCACATCCTCAGATGCTTTTAGCTCCACTTCCCCCTTTAAAAAGAGTATCCTTTCTGCAAATCTTTCGGTATGAATCATCTCCTGTATCGCATTCATTCTGAAAAGAGTTGAGAGCATATCCAGATCTTTGTCGTCGCAATGAAAATGAAAATACATATACTGCTGTAGTGCTGTCATCTCCTCTGCAATTGCTTTGTTAAGTAGTTCAATACTTTTTTTGTGCATTTCTTCCTCCTGTACTTTTGCTATATATTATAATACAATTTATTTTATATTCAAGAAAAATACCCTTGACAATTAAAATCAGTTAGATATATTTTGTTTTAGCACTTAACAGCTTAGACTGCTAACAGGTGGAGTAGATGACAGATATACTTAGCGAAAGGGAAAAAGTTGTACTTAAAATGATTGTGGAAGAGTATATTAGGACCAGTGAGCCTGTAGGGTCAAGGTTTGTCTCAAAAAACAGTCTTCTGGGGCTCAGTCCTGCATCTATAAGGAATGTTATGAGTGACCTGGAGGACAAGGATATGATAAAACAGACCTATGTATCTTCAGGTAGAGTTCCCTCTGACAGTGGTTTAAGGTATTACGTGGATAAGCTTATTTCTATTAAGCCCCTTAATATTAGTAATTTTGATAATATATTAAAGAGTAAAAGGCTCAATGTTAAAAATATATTTGAAGAACTTACTCTTAAATTAGGGGAGATGACAAACTCAATAGGTTTTGTAGTATCTCCAAAGCTTGATAATATGTTTTTGAAGCATATAGAGTTTATAAAATTAAATAGAGATAATCTGCTTGCAGTTATAGTTACGAAGTCAGGTATAGTTCACAATGTTATTGTAGAAACTGATGAGATGATAAGTGATAGTGAGCTATCGATGATGGTGAACTTTTTAAATGAACACTTTAAGGATAAGAGTTTATTAGATCTCAGGTCTTCTCTTTCTAAAGAGCTACTTAAAGAAAGGGAACATATAGACTCTGTTTATTCAAAGCTTGAGAAGGTTGGCAGTACTATATTTGATGGTGTTGATAATGAGTATGATCTCATTATACATGGAATAAACAACATTGTTGATCAACCTGAATTTGCAAGGGATATTGATACATTGAAGAAGCTTCTTGACGTATTTGATAGTAAGAAAAAGATGCTCGAAATACTCAACAAGCTAACTTCAAAAAATAGTGTGAAGATATTTATAGGATCTGAGATAGGTGAGAGTATAGCTGAAGAATTAGGTGTTGTTATGACTGAATATCACAGGGGTGCAAATGTAGTAGGTATGCTCGGGGTTATAGGTCCAAAAAGGATGAGGTACCCAGAGGTACTACCTATAGTTGACTATACATCAAAATTGATAACAAATATATTGACAGAGATAGGAGGCGATGATGACTGATAAAAAAGGGGAAGAGCTCATAAATGAGCAATCTTCTGAGATGCAGGAGGAACTTTCCCGGAAGGATGAAGTGGATCAGAGTGGCATTGCAGATGTTAACGAAGTTGAATCTTTAAGGAAGGCACTTTTTGAAAGTAATGAGAATTTGTTAAGGGTAAAGGCTGACGCAGAGAATTTTAGAAAGAGAATTACAAAAGAGTATGAAGAGAAGATGAAGTATGCAAATCAGTCTTTGCTTATGGAGTTTCTATCGGTTGCAGACAATATGGATCTTGCATTGTCCCATGCTGGTCAGGGTAATGAAGAGTCTCTGGACAAATTTAAAGAGGGTTTAATGCTGATATTAAAGCAATTTAAAGATCTTTTAGCTAAGCATGGTATGAAAGAGATATGCTGTAATGAAGGTGATAAATTTGATCCAAATCTTCATGATGCACTTATGCTTGATTCAAGGGATGATCTTGATAATAACACTATTACAATGGTGTTGCAAAAGGGGTATACCCTTCATGATAGGGTGGTAAGACCTGCTAAGGTTAAGGTAAATAAAATATAGATATAAGGAGTTGATATGGGAAAAGTAATAGGTATCGATTTAGGAACAACAAACTCGGTTGTGGCCATTATGGAAAATGGTCAACCAAAGGTTATTATTAATGCAGAAGGGATGTCAACGACACCTTCAGTTGTGGCTTTTGCCGATAATGGTGAAAGACTTGTAGGTATGCTTGCAAAGAGACAAGCTATCACAAACCATGAAAATACAATTTTTAGTATCAAGAGATTGATAGGTAGAAAAGAGAATTCAGATGAGGTAAAAAAAGCGAAGTCTTTGTTACCTTATAAGATTGTGGGATCTGATATCGGAGATGCATGGGTTGAGGTCAGAGGTAAAAAGTATTCTCCTCAAGAGATCTCTGCTATGATCCTTCAGAAGTTGAAAAAAACTGCTGAAGATTACCTTGGGGAAACAGTTACCGATGCAGTTATAACCGTCCCAGCATACTTCAATGATGCCCAGAGACAGGCAACAAAGGATGCTGGTAAAATTGCAGGGCTAAACGTGCTCAGGATTATCAATGAGCCTACTGCAGCAGCTCTTGCCTATGGTCTTGATAAGAAAAAAGATGAGAAGATTGCTGTATATGACCTTGGTGGTGGTACATTTGATATATCTATCCTTGAGCTTGGTGATGGTGTCTTTGAAGTTAAGTCTACAAATGGTGATACTTTTCTTGGTGGGGATGATTTTGATCAGAGGATCATCGAGTGGTTAGTTGATGAGTTTAAAAAGGATACTGGTATCGACCTCAGGAATGATAAAATGTCACTTCAGAGGTTGAAAGAGGCTGCAGAAAAAGCTAAACATGAGCTGTCTACGTCTCTGGAGACAGAAATAAATCTTCCATTTATCACTGCAGATCAGACAGGTCCAAAACATATGGTTAAAAAACTTACAAGGGCAAAGCTTGAATCCCTTGTTGTTGATCTCGTAGAGGGAACCCTTACTCCATGCAGGAAGGCTCTAAATGATGCCGGACTTACAGTAAAAGATATCGATGAAGTTATCCTTGTTGGTGGCATGACGAGAATGCCTCTTGTTCAACAAAAAGTAAAGGAATTTTTTGGGAAGGAACCTCACAAAGGTATAAATCCAGATGAAGTTGTTGCAATTGGTGCTGCTATACAGGGAGGTGTCCTGAAGGGTGATGTTAAGGATGTGCTGTTACTTGACGTTACACCTCTTTCACTGGGTATTGAGACGCTTGGGAGTGTAATGACAAAAATTATAGAAAGAAATACAACCATACCTACAAAGAAAAGTCAGGTTTTTACTACTGCGGCAGACAACCAGCCATCTGTTACAATTCATGTATTGCAGGGTGAGAGGGAGATGGCTCAGGATAATAAATCTATAGGTAGGTTTGACCTTGTAGGTATTCCACCAGCTCCAAGGGGTGTTCCGCAGATCGAAGTTACATTTGATATAGATGCAAACGGTATCTTAAGTGTTACTGCTAAAGATCTTGGAACGGGTAAGGAACAGTCAATCAGGATTACTCCAAGTAGTGGTTTGACTGATGAAGAGATCAATAGGATGGTTAAGGAAGCTGAGCTTAATGCTGAAGAAGACAGAAAGAAGAAGGAGCTTGCAGAGCTGAGAAATCAGGCAGATACACTTATATACACAACTGAAAAATCTTTGAGTGAGCATGGTTCTAAGATAGATGAGCAGACAAAGAGGAATATAGAAGAAGCCCTTGATGAATTAAAAAGGAATCAGACAAGCAGTGATGCTTCAGTTATAAAGGGATCTATAGAGAAGCTTGCCAATGCATCTCACAAACTTGCTGAGGAGATATACAAATCCACAGCTGGGCAAGGTAGTGCTGAACAAGCAGGGGGAGGTTTCCAGCAGGAGACAAATAATAGCTCTGGTGAAGCTAAAAAAGATAATGTTTATGATGCAGAGTTTGAAGAGGTTAAGGACGATAAAAAATAATTCTCAGAGAGGTGGGTAACCACCTCTTTTTTTGTTGAGTTTGCCATCAAAATGTTATAGTTATATTTCATATATAAGCAGGAGGATGTTTTGGCAAAGGATTATTATGAGATCTTAGGTGTAAATAGAAATGCTACAGATGCTGAAATAAAAAAAGCTTATAGGCAGCTTGCCCTTAAGTACCATCCAGACAGAAATCAAGGGGATAAGGATGCTGAACAGAAGTTTCAGGAGATAAATGAGGCTTACAGTGTTCTCAGTGATCCCCAGAAAAGAGCTCAATATGATCAGTATGGTAGAGTTCTCGATGGTAATCAGGGTTTTAGCCATGCTGATGATATAGGTTCTATTTTTGAGGAATTTTTTGGAGATAGTTTTGGTTCATTTTTTGGTGGAGGAAGTTCGAGAAGAAGTCAAAATCGCCCAAGGAAGGGTTCAAATATAGAGATGCAGGTTGAAATAGAATTTGAGGAAGCTGCAAAGGGTGTAAAAAAGCAGATTGTTGTTCCAAAAACTGTGGAATGTAAACGATGTGGTGGCACTGGTGCAGAACCCGGAGCCATGGTTACATGTCCAAAATGTAATGGAACAGGGCAGTTTGTACAGAGACAAGGTTTCTTTTCTGTTTCAACTCCTTGTCCACATTGTAGGGGTACCGGGAAGTTTATAAAGGAAAAATGTAGTGAGTGCAAAGGTGAGGGAACTATCCGTGAGAGGAAAAATCTTGAAGTAAAGATCCCAGCAGGTGTTGAAACTGACATGATTTTGAGGGTTAGTGGAGAGGGGAACAGTGGATCAAAGGGTGGCCCCAATGGAGATCTATTTGTAAGGATAATTGTAAAACCACACAAATTCTTTGTAAGAAAAGGGAGAGATCTTTATCTTGATCTGCCAGTATCTTTTGTGGATGCAATTTTGGGTAAGGAGATAAATATACCTACTCTTGAAGGGAGTGAAATTATTAAGATAAAAGCTGGTTCTCAGCCTGAGGAGACGATAGTTTTAAAAGGGAAGGGTTTGCCAGATGTCAATGGTTACGGCATTGGTAATATAGTTGTTAAACTAAAAATAGTTTTACCCACAAATATAAGTAAGCGTCAAAGGGAGTTATTGGAGGAGTTTGCAAATAGTTCTGATGAGAATACATATAAAAAACATAAATCTTTGTTTGATAGAATAAAGGATTTTTTTAACTGATGAATCAATTTGAGAAAAGATTTAAGACACTACTACTCACTGCTATTATAATCAATCTTCTGATAATAGTGATTAATTTTTATTCGATGAATAAGAGTGTTCAGCAGATCAGGAAACATATGGTGGATCTGGGATCATTTATTATAAAGACTATGGAGAATAGCCCAAGGTTTTTTGGTGGACAGAATAATCAGGGTTTAAAGCTTCTTGCTGGTGAGTTGGCAAAACAGGACTCTGTAAAAAATATAATTATATATGATGATGGCAAAATGATCTATGCCTACGATGAAAAAAACTTAGTTGATGTTGAGAAAAATAGTGATAGGAAACTTTTGGTAAAAGAGGTTGGCGAATATATAGTAATCCAGAAAAATATTGAGTTTAAAAGAGGTGGGATGAGTGGCAGGTGGTCTCCAGGATGGGGTATGTTTAAGAATTTTTCAGGAGATAACCCCCCTCCAGAAATGAAATATGATGTGGTCCTTTTGCTTTCTACAGATCCGATAAAAAATATGGAAAAAGGGTTCTTCAGAAATATAATGTTTTTCTTGATTGCTGAGATTTTACTTGTTGTCACATTTATGATGATGTTAAAGCTATTTAGAAAATATCAACAGACTATGGAACAGCTCAATAGGTACGAAAAGGATGCCCAGCTTGGTAGAATGGCAAATATGCTTGCCCATGAGGTAAAAAACCCTTTGAGTTCTATGAAAGGTTTTACTGAGTATGTCTATGAAAGAGTAGACAGTGAAGAGCTGGCCGACTATATGGACAGAGTATTGGATGAGATAGATAGATTAAATAGAATTGTTAATGATTTCCTGATTTATGGTAGAGAGGTGAACCTTGATAAAACGAAGATCTCATTAAGGGATCTGTTAAATAGAAATATATCGATGTTGGAACAGGACGCTAAGCTTAAAAATATTATTTTACAGTTAAATGGAGATGATTTCTATATAGAAGCAGATAGAGATAAGATTACTCAGGTTTTTTTAAACCTTCTTTTAAACGCTATACAGGGTTCTGAAGAGAATTCAGTTGTGAGGATTAATATAGGTAAGGGTAGGGTCTACATAGAGAACGATGTCAAAAAATCCTCAATTATAGATAAAGAAAAGCTATTTTCACCATTTTATACCACTAAATCCAAAGGTTCAGGTCTGGGTCTTGCTATATCAAAAAAGATACTGGAGAGCCACGGTTTTTCCATAAATATTGAAAGTACATCCCCTTTTGTGGTTAGGATAGATTTTGGAGATAGCAATGCCTAAAATTCTAATTGTAGATGATGAGAAGAACCACAGATTAATGCTAAAGATCCACCTTGAGAAGGATGGTTATTCAATAGTAGAGGCTGAAAACGGCTTTGAGGCATTAACGATCTTGAGTGAGGACAGATCTATTGATGCAATAATCCTCGATATTCAGATGGATGTAATGGATGGGCTTACATTTTTATCTAAGGCTGCTGAATTAGGAGAACTGAAACCTGTGGTGATGGTATCTGCCTTTGATAATGCTCAGTATGCTGTCAAGTCAATGAAGCTTGGTGCAGTTGATTACCTTACCAAACCTGTAGATATAGAACACCTGAAAGATATTTTGTCAAAACTTATAGATAAAAAGGGAGAGAATGACAGCCAAATCTACTCCTTTAAAAAAGATTATCATTTTGATGGTATATATTCTGAGCATGGACTTGGCAAGGTTATCTCCATGCTCAAAATGGTTGCTCCCACAGATGCCACAGTTTTAATTATTGGTGAATCTGGTACAGGTAAAGAACTGATCGCAAAGTCTATACATGATAATTCCCCAAGATCAAAATACCCTTTCATTGCCGTCAATTGTGCTGCTTTGAATGAGAACATTATAGAGAGTGAACTTTTTGGCCATGAAAAAGGTGCCTTTACAGGTGCTGTGTCTCAAAAAAAAGGTAAATTTGAGCTTGCTGATAAAGGGACAATATTCCTTGATGAAATTGGTGAAATGCCCCTACATACTCAGGTAAAACTTCTCAGAATTATTCAGGAGAGGGAATTTGAGAGGGTTGGTGGAGAAAAACCGATTAAAGTAAATGTAAGGATAGTTGCTGCTACAAATAGAGATCTGAAAAAAATGGTTGATTCTGGTGATTTTAGGGAGGATCTCTATTTTAGATTGAATGTATTTCCTGTTAGTATGCCCCCCTTAAGGGAAAGACCTGAAGAGATAGTTATGCTTGCTGAGTATTTTATGAGGAAATTTGCAGAAAAAACCGGCAAATATATAAAAGGTTTATCACAGGATTTTCTGATGAAGATAAAAAATTATGATTTCCCCGGCAATGTCAGAGAATTGGAGAATATTATGGAGCGATGTGTGATACTTGCAAGGGGTGAAATCCTTGAAGGTTCTCTTCTGCCTGATTTGGGGGTTATCAAAGAGAGGGAGCTGGGGATAAAAAATAATGAAAAGCAGCTAATAATAAAGGCACTGGCAGATGCTAAATATAATAAAACAAAAGCTGCGGAGATTCTTGGTATCTCAAGGAGAACGCTGCATAATAAAATAAAAGAATACGATTTAGAGGTGTAATTATGTCTAAGGATAAGCTCTGGGGTGGCAGATTTAATCTCCCTACAGATAAACTTGCAGAAGAGTTCAATGCATCTATACATTTTGACAAAAATTTATACCCCTTCGATGTTGAGGGGAGCATTGCCCATGCTGATATGTTGAGTAGACAGGGGATTTTGACCTCTGAAGAGTTTGAAATTATCAAAAAAGGTCTACTACAGGTAAAGGATGAGATTGATGGGGGGGTATTTAAGTTTTTAACAGAAGATGAAGATATACATATGGCTGTGGAAAAGAGATTAAAGGAGCTTGTTGGCAGTGTGGGAGGTAAGCTACATACGGCAAGGAGTAGAAATGATCAGGTGGCAACAGATATAAGACTTTTTTTAAGACATAATATAGAAATAATAAAATATTCCATAAGGGATCTGCTTGGTGTGATACTTAAAAAAGCTGAAGAACATTTTGATCAGATAATGCC